>NZ_AUCT01000007.1 GCF_000429905.1 Desulfatibacillum aliphaticivorans DSM 15576
CACCTGGCCCAAATGGGCGATAATTTTGGTGCGTGGATTTTTGACGCCGGGTTCCCTGACGCTTTCCGCGATCTGGACCGACTGATAGACCTTGCCCCGCTGTTTACTTTTGACGATTCGGATATACATAGTGCGTAAACACTATAATATATTATTCATTAAGTCAAGTATAAATACAATAGTTTACGTACTACATTAACCTTCCCGAAACAGATATTATCTTCAATGATTTCAATCTGGATTTCTTGTTTAAGGCAAGATTGGTGTCAAAGTTCGGGATCCCCGTTAAAAAACATAAAAAAAGCCATGAACATTTCTCCCTTTCGGAAAAACCTTCATGGCCTTGTTCTCGTGTATTTTGTATAGATTGCAGTTTGGTGTACAACTTCGATTGCACAATTGGCGTGACCATACACGAGTATGAAAAAAAATGTCAACAGAAATTGAATAAAGGAAGACGTCAATGACCATGGATAACACAGATTGGAACCAGGTTTGGAAAGAACAAATGGCGAAACACAAGGCTTCGGACGGAGGGCGCGACTGCGTGGCTTTCTGGTCCAAAGCCTCCACAGCCAAGATCTACGAAAACTCGGCCAAAGCAACCCAGGGGCCTCGAATAGCCCAAATGCTTGAAGACCTGACGGCAGACAACTGTCTGAGAATTCTGGATATCGGCGCAGGGCCCGGAATCCTGGCCGTTCCCTTGGCGAAACAAGCGGAGCTTGTCACGGCCGTGGAGCCCGCTACGGGAATGATTCAGCGGTTAAAGGAAATCATTCAGACTAATAATATCTCCAACCTGTCCATAGTGGAGAAGCGTTGGGAGGACGTAAACCTGGAATCCGACCTCCAGGGGCCTTACGATGCGGTGGTTTGCTCCTTCGCCCTGGGCATGGACGACGTAAGGGCCGCTCTCGAGAAGATGGCCGCCGCCTGCAATAAAACAGTTTATCTGTATTGGTTCGCCGAAGACGTCTCCTGGAACAAGCATTACAAGGCATTGTACCCGCTTCTCCACGGCCGGGAGTTTTCCTCCATGCCCGATTCTTACGTGTTGATGAACGTAATCAGGCAAATGGGATACAAACCTGAGGCGACTCCATTTTCCTACGAGAGCCACAGTGCATTTTCCGGGTTGGAGGAAGCCGTGGATTTCTATCGGGTTCGGTATAATGTAAAAACCGATGAGCAGGAGGGCATTCTACGAAATTACCTGGATAAGGTTTTGCGCACGGAGGACGGAAAGCGCATCCTGGATATCCGGGCCGAATGTTCGGCGGTCAGATTTTCCGTTTTGGATTAAAACAGGAAACTAAGGGAAAAGCCGCCTTGATCAGGAGTATTCTTCCATAAGCCAGGCGCGCATGGGGTTGGAACTGGCCTTGGCGGCTTCGAACATGGCTCTTTTGTCCAGGAAAACACGGCGGGATTCCACGCCCAAGGTTCCATTTTCAGATGTGATAATGGCGTATTCCGCGTGATCCATGAGCTGCGGGGTGTTGCGGATCAAAAACTCCCGGAAAGGCAGGCCCACGCTGCCGGGGTTGATTATCAGCCGGCCCCGGTGCTGGCGGAGCATCTGGATATGGGTGTGCCCGCAGGCCAGGATTTCGCCGTTCAGGCCCTGGATCATGCGGTCCACTTCCGCGTCCGGAGTCCTGGAAAGGATGTTATCCATATGGGACAAAGGAGAGCCGTGAAATGCGATCAGGCTTCCGGCTTTATCCATAAGCACTTCCAGAACCCGGTGGAAATCCCCCATCCAGTCTATGTCGTCCTGGGTCAATTGATCCCGGCACCAATCCACGGCCTCGATAATGTAATCCACCTCGGTGTACTGATGAATCAAGTCCCGGTCGAATAAAAAGGCGTCGTGGTTCCCCAGAACGCAAGGACAGTTCACGTCCCGAAGCCTGGCCACCACGGAACACGGGTCCGGCCCAAGGTTCGCCACGTCTCCCAGACAAATAATCTGGTCGATGCCGCCCGCGGACTTCATATCCTTCAGCACTGTTTCCAGGGCGATGTCGTTACCGTGGATGTCAGATATTAGAGCAATGCGCAAGCCGTCCCACCTCTCCTAAGGCGAATGCTAAGAAATCCTGAGAATATATTTCCCTATTTTATATTTAATTGTCAAGACAGTTTATTATTTGGTATCAACATGTTAAATAGATCACACTTGAACTGTCCATTACGAACGCTGTGCATCATACTTTAAAATTTTCCTCATGAGCTTAAAAGTAGGCGTATATGGAAGTGCAAAAACAGGCAAAGCAGACCAGGGCGCCTAAGCCCTCCTATTCCAGCTCCCGAAAAAGGCTGGGGGAAATCCTGCTATCTGAGGGGGTTATAGACCTTAAGGATTTATGGAAGGCGCTGAACGAACAACGCACCACAGGCGAGAGGATAGGAAAAATTCTGGCCCATCGGGGCGTCGATGCGCAGGATATCGCCAAGGCGCTTTCCAATCAATTGGACCTTCCCATGTACGAGGGCCAGGAACCGGTCAAGGACGTGTCCGGCATCCTGTCCTCGGAGTATCTTTCCTCGCGCATTGTATTTCCCATGTCCCGGGACGGCCGTACCATCCGGGTGCTCATGGCCAATCCTTTGGATACGGACACTATCTCCGAAATGGGATTTCTCTTTTCTTCGTCCATTAAGCCCATTGTGGCGACGCCCCAGCAGATATTGCAACTGATCGAATCCACTTATTTCGTGCCCAGCGAGGTCCAGAGCGTCCTGGATAAGTACGATCCCAGCCAGGCCTTTGAACTGCTTGAAAGCCTGGATGAAGAGGACGAAACGCAAACCCAGGATATCGACAAGACCCTGGACGACAAGCCCATTGTACGGATGGTTAATATCATCCTGTATTGGGCGGTGGACACGGACGCAACGGACATCCATATCGAGGCGGCGGAAAAGGAAACCCTGGTCCGGTACCGCATTGACGGCATGCTCCAGACCCGGCACCGCTTTCCCAAAAAGATTCACCAGCCGCTCATCTCCCGTTTAAAGGTTATGGCGGACATGGATATCGCCATCAGAAGGCGCCCTCAGGACGGCGCCGCGAAAATCCGCATCAAAGGCCGAAAGATCGATCTAAGGCTTTCGTCCCTGCCTTCCCAATACGGGGAAAAAATGGTGCTGCGCCTCCTGGGAAACAGCACCAAACTCCTGACCCTCCGGGAACTGGGCATGAGCCCGGCCATGGATGAGCAATTGAGAACCTGCCTGCACAAGCCCCAAGGGCTTATCCTGACCACCGGCCCCACGGGAAGCGGAAAAAGCACCACGCTGTATGCATCGCTTAAAGAGGTTATTTCCGAGGAAATCAGTGTAGTTACGGTGGAAGATCCCATTGAGTATGAAATCCCGGGCGCCAACCAGGTTCAGGTCAATGCCAAGGCCGGGGTCACCTTCGCCAATGGCCTGAGAGCCATATTGCGCCAGGACCCTAACGTGATCATGGTGGGGGAAATACGGGATATGGAAACTGCGGAAATCGCCTTTCGCGCCTCATTGACCGGCCACCTGGTTTTATCCACCCTGCACGCAAACAGCTCCATCTCCGCCGTCACCCGCCTTGTGGACATGCAGATCAAGCCCTACCTGATAGCCTCCTCGTCCCTGGCCTTTTTGGGGCAAAGGCTGCTGCGCCGAAATTGCCAGGCCTGCATCGAGGAATATGAGCCGCCTGTAGAATCCCTGGAAAGGCTGGGAATCCTTGCCGAAAAGCTGGCCGGAATAAAATACATGCATGGCGCAGGCTGTGAAAAATGCCATTTTTCAGGCTACTCAGGCCGGATTGGAACCTATGAAATACTTATGATAAGCGAAGAAATCCAGGAGCTTATCAGGCAGGACGCAACGGAGCAAAAAATCCTCAAGGCGGCAACGTCCGCCGGCATGGTTACCATGGAGGAATACGCCCTGGAGATGGTCGCCATGGGCATTACCACCGTGGAGGAAGCCTTGCGGGTGGTTCCGCCGTAAAAAGGATGAAGTCCACATCTCCTGAAAGTTGATATATTATTTCATCACCATATACGTGTCGTCCATAAAAATCGATTTTTCCGTAAGAAGCCACTTCCCGTCAAATTTGGCGAGCTTGTCCTCGTATCTGCAAACCGATATTATGACCCGGTCGGCTTCTATAGGCGCCGCATCCACGTCCAAATAGGAATTTGCGACGGCCTGCTCTTCGTTAATTTCTATCACTGGACACGATATTTTATGGCGCAAGTACCTCATCGCGGATTTCATTACCTGGGTGTAATTAAGAAACCATTGCTTGATTTCTTCATACCCTTCGTGCCGGCCGTTCTCCTCCCAGTTTATAATCAAGACCGCATCCGGATGAAATACGCTCATAATGCCGGGAACATTTCCTGTGTCCACGGCATGGCAGCAACGATAAAGCAGTTGTTCAACTTCCATTAGACTATTATGCATGTTTTACGGCCTGTGTTTATTAATAAGGTTAATTTTGCTGAAGCCTTTGTGAAGAGGCTGCCTGAAGGGGGGTCACAACTGCTTGTGAGCGTCTTCTGATTTGCTCCTTGCCCACGGCGTTCATGCCTTGCTGGACAACCAGAACGGCGTCCTCGGCGTAGATATCCGCCAATGCGTCGAAATCCTCTTCATGGATGGCCTTGTCCGCCTTGTGTATCAACTCTTCAACCGGATGCATAAGCCTCCTTTTCTATCCATTTTTTCGTTTAAGGCCCCAGGCGTCCGCCGCCTTGATCATGTCCGCAATCTTGGCGGAGGAAATGTCAAACGGCTCGTTGTGCATGCTGTCTTCCGGGGTGCAGGCCTTTTCCGCTACATCCAGAAGAAGCTGGTCCGAAGCGTTTTCCATACCCAGGTCGGCCAGGGTGGTGGGCAGGCCTATGGATTCGCAAAATCCGTAGATTTCATCAATCAGGGAAGGGGGCTTTTCAGTCAGAAACAGGGAAACCAGCACGCCGAAAGCGACCTTCTCGCCGTGATAAAACCGGTTGATTCCGGGGACGACAGTCAAACCGTTATGAATGGCGTGGGCCGCGGCGAGCCCTGCGCTTTCAAAGCCGATGCCGCTTAACAGGGTGTTGGCCTCCACCACCCGCTCCAGGGCCGGCGTAACCACGTTGGCTTCGCAGGCGGACAAAGCCGAAACGCCGTAATCACGGATGGTTTCCCAGCAAAGCCTGGCCAGGGCGTAGGCTGTCATGGAACCCACGGCGCCCGCGATATTGGGGGCTCTTTTTATGCGGCAGGATTCCGCTTCAAACCACGTGGCCAGGGCGTCGCCCATGCCGGAGGCCAAAAAGCGGGCGGGCGCCTTGGCAATAATGCTTGTGTCCACAAGAACCACGTCCGGATTGCGGGGCAGATAGTCCACCCAGGAAAAAACGCCCTCCGGGGTGTAAATCACGCAAACCGAACTGCACGGGGCGTCCGTGGAAGCGATGGTGGGCGCCATAATAACCGGAACGCCCGCCTTATGGGCCGCCGCCTTGGCCGCGTCCAGGGTTTTGCCTCCGCCAAGCCCCACAACCAAATCGCACTGGTTTTTCGCGCACAACTCATGCAGCCGTTGGATTTCCTCGTCCGAACACTCCCGTTTGAATTGCTCCTGGACGATTACCAATCCTTCGGGGGCGTTCTCCAAAATGGTCTTGGCATAGTGTTCGAGAGAATAGGGCGAGGCGATTAAAAAGGCTTTGCTTCCCAATCTTGCGCATTCAGCGCCCAAATCATGCAACGCTCCTTTGCCTTGAATATAGCGGCCCGGAAATAGTGTGATGCTGTTCATAGCGGAATCCCTTCCATGGCTGATGGATGCTAATGAAAATTGCGGAAAGGAAAAAGTATCACAACTCAAGGCTTTATTCAAAATATGTTTCTGCGGCGGCGGATTTCTTTTAAAGGCAACGGCGCCTTGGATGCAGGGCCATGCGTCGCGCCCTGTCATCCTAATCAAGTACGTCAGGAATAATACTCCTCAAGAGTTGGGCCGTCTGGCAGGACGGCGCCCTCTCCATCCGCTAATGATTGCACCCGTATCCGTCATACTCCAGGGCGATCACAAGGATCTCCCCTACGCGGGCGCAGCAAGCGGCTGTCAATAAAGGCGGGAAAAAGGGCAGACCATAGGCGCTATTCCGGCCGATCAAGCCCGTCATCCTCGCGAACGCGGGGACCCAGAGTCGTTGTCTTTCTTTGTTGGGCGCCCGCGGCAGCGTCCTTGTTTTATGCTGCCGGGGTCCGTAAGGACTCTTTTTTCAAAAGGCAAAGGCTTGTTGAAAATCCTGGCGAAAGAATAAGGTTGCCGGCTAAAAAACGGCGGCGCTCGGAAGACCTTCTAATGGGGCGCACTGCCTTATCGGTTTTTCCGGGGAATCCCTTCCAGGCCTGGGAGGATCTTTTTCGAGGGCGGGCTTGCCATCAGGCTAATAGGAGTGAAATCGGTAATGGACGGTTGGGCCAAGGGGACGGCGTTACCAGGGGATGGTCGATCCATTCCCATATGACTTTCAATTCCGGTTTGTGGACAAGAGTGAACTGTAGGATATTTTTATTCTTTATTTATTTTTCTGGTTGTATTTTTTTGTCCGGAATGGTTATCTCAATTTGGGTGATAATACGCTCTATATAAAAGGTCATCATTTCCTTTCGGTTATCACTCCGATATCCATATATCGATCATTATCTATGAATGATATCCGCCGCCCGCATATCAGGCGGCTAAATCTAAAGAAGGACCGGGATATTGATATCACGAGGTAAGACACATGGCTTTGAAAGAATTGTTAAAGAAAGCCCTCTCTTGGCTGTGGAATTCCGTTCCGAATCTTCCATTGCAGTGGGTTGAAGTACATATCTCGCCGGGGAAAAGGTCTGAATCGACGATACGCCGCCACGCATACCTTCGTGCACACGGGATCAGGTGCAAGCTGGTTCGCCTGGGTTTTACCAGCTTGTACGGCACCGATAATAGGGTGGTCAGCCTGCGTGTGCATAAAGACGATATCGTAAAAGCCCGGCAACTGATGCAAGAATTTAGGGATTGAATCCTGCTATCGCAGGTTTTCGATCCGGATCGTTTCCACGCCATCAATTATCTTGAACTCGTAGTTTCACGAGACATCCGTCAAAAACTCAATAACTATAAATCTTATTGTAATCATGTATGAATATTGCCATTTCTAATGGCAATACTCAGGTAAATGCTGGCTCTGCGCAATCCAGCCTACATGTCGCTGTGCGCTCCTGCGAGAACCAGGATGCTCTCGGCATTTATGGATTCCCCTCATCCTGACCTTCCCCACACGAGTGGGGAAGGATCTTTTTAGGACGACCTGTTTTTGCGCGCAGCGCCAATTTAAAGTTTTGATCAAACTTTTTAGGCCGCGTTGCGGCCCGAAGATAAAATGTTTGCCGCCGGAGGCTCTTTTGGCAGTTCAGCAGTTTGCCGCCGGAGGCAGGCGGTTTTATTTTTTTGCAGTTCAGCAGTTTGGCTTTTCTATTTTGACTTGGCCAGTTCCTCGTCCCTGAGGACTTTTCGCAGGATTTTGCCTACGGCGGACTTGGGCAGCTCGTCCCGGAATTCAATGATCTTGGGCACCTTGTAGATGGCCAGCTTGGTCTTGCAAAAGTCGATGACGTCCTGGGCGCGCAGATCCTCGCCGGGGCGAGTCACCACGTAGGCCTTGACGGTTTCCCCCCTGTAGGCGTCGGGCACGCCGATGGTCACGGCGTCGATGATTTTAGGATGCTGATACAAAACCTCGTCGATGTCCCTGGGATAGATGTTGTAACCGCCGGCGATGATCATGTCCTTCTTGCGGTCCACGATGTAAAAATAGCCTTCTTCATCCATGGTGGCGATGTCGCCCGTATAGAGCCAGCCGTCCCGAAGGGCTTCGGCGGTTTTTTCCGGGTTGTCCCAATACTCCTTCATGACCAGAGGGCCTTTGACGGTGAGTTCGCCCGGCTCTCCCTGGGGGACTTCCTTGTCGCCGGCGTCAATGTCCATCAATCGCACGTCCATGCCGGGGAAGGGCACCCCGATGGAGCCCGGCTTTTTAAGCCCCATGACCGGATTGGCGATGCCCAGCGACGTGGTTTCGCTCATGCCCCAGCCTTCGCTATAGGCGATGCCCAGGTCGTTCACCTGGTCGATCAACTCCACGGGGATGGGGCCGCCGCCGCTGTTCAGCATGTCCAGCTTCTTGGCGATTTCGATTTCCGCAGCCTTGGGATGGTTTACGATAGCGTTGATCATGGTTGGGACGGCGGGCAGGAACACGCTGTTTTCCACCTTGGACAGCAAATCGATTAGGGGATCGATTTCAAACCGGGGGACCAAAATCATGGTGGCGCAGTTTAAAACCGCCCAGTTGAGGCATACAATGTTGGCGTAGACATGGAAGAAGGGCAGCACGCAAACCACCGAACGCTGCTCCGGGGTTTTATACATCTGGGAGGCGGATCCCCATAAAAAGCAGCTATAGGCGGCTGTGACCATGTTGGCGTGGGTGAGCACCGCGCCTTTGGGAATGCCCGTGGTGCCGCCGGTAAACTGGATCATGGCCGGGTCTGCCGGCGTGATATCCACCTTGGGCTTTTTCTCGCTTTTGGATTCGTTGATCAACGTGGAAAAATGACGCCATCCCGGTTCCATCTGCAGGCTTTCCGGGGTGCTGACCTCCGATCCCTCCAGAAAATCGAACACCGAAGTGGCGATGACGCGGGGGATGGGCGCCTTTTTGACCACTTCCTTCACGTTGGGGATGACCATATCAAAGGTGACGAAGGTGGATATCCCGGTCTGCTTGATCAAAGCCGTCAACTCGTCCGGGGTGTACAGCGGGTTGAAATTCACCACAATGGCGCCAAGGGACAAAGCCGCATAATAGGCGATAATGTATTGGGGAATGTTGGGAAGATGAAGCCCCACCCGGTCTCCCTTTTGGACGCCGATATCCGCCAGGGCGTTAGCCAGTTTCAGGGACATGATCCTGAGATCCCAAAAACTGATTTTCGACCCGTAATAGTCGATTGCCGGCTTGTCCGGCAGGGCGTTGGCGGGAATGTCCAGCAAGCCGTTGACCGGAACTTTGGGAAAGCGATAGCTGGTCTGAACATTATAATCGTAATGCTGATGCCAAATTCTTTCTTCCATTTCCTACCTCCTGGCTTTGCGGTGAGTCCCAAGGAGCAAGTCCCGGGATATTGCTGTGAATATTATAGGAAAAGACGTTAATTCAGGCAGTTGGCTATATAAATGGAAATGCGTGGTTGAAATTCAGCCCAATGGAAATGATGGGATGGATTATATGCGAAATCCGTAAAAAAGGTCAAGTTTTAATACATATTGTATAGCGACGCTACATGTTTAATATTCCGAATTGTATTTGTTTTCAGTTCCAGTTTCAACGGGTTTAAAATAGATTGATCTAAATGTTTCCCAGGAATTGGCGGGCATGGGCGATTTCTCGCCTAAGCCTCTAATGTCTTGAATCGCGGCTGGGAGCATGCTAACTAGTCTATAAACACCAAAGCGCAAGGATTTCTCTGGCGCCCACGCAAACGAAAGCGAAAAATCACAATGAAAATAAACGGTTTCAAGGCTATCTTTATCGCCGTCCTGGCCCTATGTCTTGCAACCCCAGCCTGGGGAACGATAAATAAGCAAAGCCTGGACTTTGTCCTGGCGCCGCCCAGCAGTGAGGTGAAGGCCGGGGGGACGACGCGGTTTTATCTGTACGTGCACAATCCGGAAGACAGGGAGATGCAATTCCAGGCCGAGCCGGTCCTGAATTTCAGCTTGGGAGAGTGGCCGGAAAACAAGACCCTGGAAGGGCGCCTGGTTTCCTCTCAATCGCAGGACGCCGTCGCTATTCCCGCCCAGGGCTTTAAAAAGCTGGAATACGACGTGGTTTTCCCCACGGATTTTTCGGGCGTGGCCGTTTTTAAAGTGGATGCTTATCACGCACCGCCGTTGATGTTTGAGGTGGAGGAGGCCGTTCCGGATCAGGCGCACCTGTTCACGGCAAAAGAGCCTGAAGTCACCGTGGAAAAAAAGGGCGCTGCACAGGAAGACGGCGGCGATTTGGCTCAAGATTCTGAAAAAGGGGAGGGCGGCGAGGAAGTCTCTGTGGAAAGCCTGTTCGCTCAATATCAGCCCTATCTGACCAACCTGGCGCCCTACGAGCCCATGTATTTCCTGGTGGGCGCCGATCCAGAGAACAGCAAGTTCCAGTTCAGCTTCCGGTATCGCTTTTTCAAGCCTGAAGACGAATTCACGAAAAAACACCCCTGGCTGGCCGGCCTGCATTTCGCCTACACCCAGACTTCATTCTGGGATTTGCAGTCGGAATCCGCCCCTTTTAAAGACACCAGTTACAAACCGGAATTCTTTTATGCTTCCGGCAACTTAAAAACCCGCCCCTCCTGGATGCACGGCCTTTTTTACCAAGCCGGTTTTCAGCACGAGTCAAACGGCCGGGATGAAGAGGCCTCCCGAAGCACCAACTTCCTGTACATTCGCCCCGGATTCGCTGCAATACACAAAAGAACCAAACTGGGCTTCAGCGCATCCTCCAAAATTTGGGCGTATGTAAATAACGAGGATGAGACCAACCCGGATCTGGCAAGCTACCGGGGGTATTTCGATATCGACCTGAAGCTGGGCAAGGCTGACGGCCTTGTGCTGGGAACCAACTTCCGTCTGGCTCATGAGGGCGCCTCCGTCCAGGCGGATCTGACCTATCCCTTGCATAACCTGATCTGGAAACACCTGAACTTGTGCCTGCAAGCCCAATACGTCAACTCCCTGGCCGAAAGCCTGCTTCATTACGACGAAAGAACCGAAGCGTTCCGCATCGGCTTCGCCATGGTGCGATAACAGTAGGGAGAGATTGTATTTAACCAATTTATTTTACATGGCTTATAAAGAAATAGCGGGTTAATTTTTTTTTGGGGAACGCATACCGAAATTCCATGAACCGGTGCAATCTTCTCCATTCGAAAATCAAAACAATCCCTTCCTAACCTTGCCGAATTCTTAGTAAATTATAATCCATACATACTATTTAACAGTTTGAACTTAATATTAAAAATTAGGAAGGCGCCTTTTTATCTTGACGCCTTCCCATTGATGCCTATATTGTTCCCAGAAAAAGGAAGGCGCCTTCCTAATTAACCCTGATAATGAAAGGAGAGATGTTTCATGTTTGGACATAAAAAAGAACAGGGCTTCGGCGAAGGCAGAGGCCGCAGAAAGCATATTCACCATCACGGATTCCGGTCCAACCGGCACGGCGGAAGACCCCGCCATATGAGAGGCTTGGGACGCCGGGATTTTAGCTGCATGGACGCCATGGCCGCGGCGGACTTCATCCGGCAGGCGGAGGTCATGGACCCCGCGGACATGGCGATCAACACGGCTACCTGCCCTTTGTGCAAGAACCATTGCCCGATGGACGACCCCGGATGCAAAAAAGGGGAAGCCTATTTCAAGGCCATGAACCCCGAAGAGAGGACTCAATAATGAACGAAGCAAACGAACAAGTCAGACCAGTCAACGACCAGGATCTGGCGGAGTTGTTTCACCGTGCGGCTCGCATGATGGGCAGGTCCCATCATCGCCGTTCCGGATTTCGCCGCCATGGCCAGAACCGGGCTCTTTCCGTCATCATGGAAAAAGGGCCTATCAACCAGAGGGAATTGCTGGAAATTTTGGACGTCAGGTCTTCTTCCTTAAGCGAGATGCTGGCCAAGTTGGAGCGGAAGGAACTCATCGTACGCCAACGCAACGAGGAGGATAAAAGGAGCTTTATCGTCTCGGCCACGGACAAGGCCAAAGCCGATTTTTCCGGCCGCGGCAGGGGGCGCAGCAGTTCGGAGGGCGTTTTCACCTGCCTGGAGGATGAAGAACGGGGCCAGCTTAAGAATATCCTGGAAAAAATGATCGCCTCCCTGGGAGACGAGGCTCCGGGCCGGCGCTCCGGATTCGGCCGTTGCGGAGACGGAAGAGGCAGGAGAGGCTTTAGCGAAGGAAGCCGCAAGGGCAGGGGGCGCAGGCCACGCGATCGCGGCGGCAGGGATGAAGAAGCCGTCGAGTAGACGACATTCTTGAATCCCAAAAAAGTTATGGCGCTTCCACCCATGCCCATGAGCGAAGCGCCATTGAAAAGTTCAACGCCATTTTTTCAAAAACCTGACAGGTTGAATTAACAGGACCACATAATCTGCAACAATTGGCCTTGATTAATACTTATCGCCCGCCGAAATTTATTGATTTCCGGAGGCAATTTTTAGGTCAGAGCCTGTTCAATGTCTTCCTTTAGGTCGTCGATGTGTTCGATGCCAATGGAAAGGCGCAACAGGAAGTCTGAAATTCCCACCCGGGCGCGTTCTTCGGCGGTCATAGGCTTATGCGAGGTGTCCTTGGGCGAGCATATGGAGGATTCCACGCCTCCCAGGCTCACCGCCGGGTGGATCACCTTCAGCTTTCTTAAAAAGACATCCACGTCCCCGATGGATTCGTCCAATTCAAAGGACATCATGGCGCCAAAAAGTTTCATTTGTTTTTTGGCGATATCGTGGCCGGGAAAATTGGGCAGCCCCGGATAGTTGACCTTGACGATCTTGGGATGCGCCTCCAGGAATTCCGCCAGGGCCTGGGCGTTTTGGCACTGGCGCTCCACCCGGATGGCCAGGGTTTTCAGGCTGCGTTCCAGCAAATAGGCCGCAAAGCTGTCCAGACTGCCGCCCAGATGCCGGGCCAGGTCCAGGATCGGCTGCATTTTTTTCTTGGAAGCCAGGGCGAATCCGCAGCACACGTCGCTATGGCCTCCCATGTATTTGGTGCCGCTGTGCACTACAATGTCGATCCCCAGAGCCAGGGGAGTCTGGTTGATGCTGGTGCCAAATGTGTTGTCCATAAGGGAGGTGATCTTATTCTCCCTGGCCCAATCCGCCGTTGCCTTGATATCCAGGATGTTCATCAGGGGGTTGGTTGGGGATTCAATGATCACCATGGTTGTGTTGGGCTTTTGGGCGGCCATGATCGCTTCAAGGCTTGTGGCGACGAAGTCGTATTCCAGGCCCAGACGCTCAAAGTCGGCGGTGGCCATGGAGTGGGTGCCGCCGTACAGGTCGTCCAGCAGGATCACGTGATCCCCCGACCTGGTGTGGGCCAGGATAGTTGTGCTGACGGCGGCCATGCCTGAGCTGAAGAGCAAACCGTCTTCCGCGCCTTCCAGGGCGCAGATTTTTTTTACGACAGCCCCTTGATTGGGCGTGGTGAAATACCTGGGATAGCAGACCTCTTCCTTATCCATATATCCATAGGCCGTGGAGGTGTATAAGGGGCTGTTCAATCCCTGGTATTGATTATCCTTTAGGGTTCCTGCCTGCACGCACTGGGTTTCCTTTTTCATAACGAATCTCCTTTTGTCTGAGCAATACACCCGGCGCCGATTTTTTGTCCAGAACATTTTCAAAACGGTTAAGTTGCATATTCCATTGACCTTATGGACCATTTTTGTCAAATAATGTATAAGGATCTATCAGAAGCCTATCAATCCAGAGATGGAAACCGCCATGAACAAGCGAAGGGAAGAAGACAGCCTGGGGCCTGTGTGGGTGGCCGGGGACGTTTATTACGGCTCCCAAACCCAAAGGGCCGTGGAAAATTTTCCCATCAGTTCCACGCCTTTTCCTCATGCTGTGATTTTAGCCATGGTCAGGATCAAGCGATTGGCCGCCGGCGTCCACCAATACCTGGACCTGCTGCCCGGGGAAATCGCCGGGGCAATCGTCCAGGCGGCCCAAGAGGTGGAATCCGGCGCCATGGGCGATCAGTTCCCGGTGGATGTCTACCAGACCGGGTCCGGCACCTCATCCAACATGAACGTGAACGAGGTGCTGGCAGGCCGCGCCAATGAGATCCTTACCGGCAAGAGGGGCGGAAAGCATCCGGTGCATCCCAACGATCACGTGAACCTGGGGCAATCCTCCAACGACGTGGTTCCGTCGGCGGTGCACATCGCATGCCTTACGAGCCTGGATGACGATCTGCTGCCGGCGCTGAAAATTCTGCACGCCAGCCTGGAAAAACAGGCGAAAGCCTTGCAGCCGGTCCTTAAGACGGGCAGAACCCATTTTATGGACGCCCTGCCAGTTCGTGTGGGCCAGGAATTCGGCGGATACGCCAGGCAAGTGGAACTGGCCATGGAGAGAATCCAGGGCGTATATCCCAGGCTCGGCGAACTCGCCTTGGGTGGAACCGGCGTAGGCACGGGGCTTAACGCTCATCCGGACATGGCGCGGAGGGTGGTGCGGAAACTGGCCGAGGAAACCGGGCTGCCGTTCACCCGAGCTAAAAGCCGTTTTGAGGCCATGGGCGCAAGGGACGCCCTGGTGGAGCTTTCCTGCGTCTTGAAAACCCTGGCCGTCGGGCTCATGAAAATCGCCTCGGACATCCGTCTGATGGCCTGCGGACCGCGTTGCGGAATAGGGGAGATCCGTTTGCCCGCGCTTCAGCCCGGCTCGTCCTTTATGCCGGGCAAGGTCAACCCGGTCCTTCCCGAATCCGTCCTCCAGGTGGGGGCCAGGGTGATCGGCAACGACGCAACGGCCGCTGTGTGCGGTCACATGGGCAGTTTGGAGTTGAACACCATGATCCCCGTTCTGGCCCAGTGCGTGTTGGAAAGCATCAAGTTGCTGGCTTCCTCCTCGCGGGCTTTTGCGGAAAAATGCATAGACGGGCTGGAGGCGGACGAAATCCGATGCCGGGACATGCTTGACCAGAGCACGGGGCTCGCCACTTTGTTAGTTCCGGACATGGGGTACGATCAAGCCGCCGAGTTGGCCCGCGAGGCCCATGAATCAGGAAAAACCGTCCGGGAGTTGGCCATGGAAAAAGGCCTGCTTTCCGCCAGAGAATGGAAAGATCTTTTGGAAGGATTATAAATGAAAATTCTCGTCTTATTAGCTCATCCGGATAAAAACAGCTTCAATCACGCCATTGCCCAGACCGTGGTGGACCAATTGGAGCTCAGCGGCCATAAGGTGTTTTTTCATGATTTGTACGAAGAGGGGTTTAACCCGCTTTTGCCTGCTGAGGAAATCCCGTCCGACGCCAAGCTGCCCCCCGAAATCGACTCCCATTGTTGGGAGCTGGCTTTGGCCGAGGGCATCGTGATCGTGCATCCCAACTGGTGGGGCCAGCCGCCCGCCATTTTAAAAGGCTGGGTGGACAGGGTGGTTCGGCCCGAGGTGGCCTACCGTTTTCTGGAAGGGGACGGCGGCGAAGGCGTGCCCGTAGGCCTTTTAAAAGCGCAGACCGCGGTGGTGCTTAATACGTCCAATACACCGGGCCAGCGTGAGGATGAGCTCTTTGGCGATCCCCTGGACATATTATGGCGGGAGTGCATTTTCGGCTTGTGCGGGGTGGAGTTTTTTCATCGCCGGATGTTTCGGGTTGTATGCACGTCCACCGAGGACGAAAGGCGGGGTTGGCTGGCGGAGGTCAAGCAGCTTATTAAGTCAACTTTTAATGAATAATACCAAATAATTGATTGTATTTATATAAACCAACGCTTAAGATACCCAGGAACCCAAACTATCCATGAAAACCGCCATCCAGGCCCTGGCCTACGAACTGCCGCCCATCCGCCTTTCTTCCAGGGCCATCGAGGATCAACTGCACTCCACCATGGAGCGCCTGAATATGCCCCGGAAAATCATTGAAGGGCTCACCGGCATTCGGGAAAGACGATTGTGGGAACCCCAAACCCTGGTAAGCGACGCAGCAGCCCGCGCCGCCCAAAAAGCCCTGGACAACGCCGGGATAAGCCCTCGAGACATCGGCTGCCTTATCAGCACCTCCGTTTGCAAAGATTACGTGGAGCCTTCCGTGGCCAGCATGGTGCACGGCGCCCTGGGGTTGCCGCCCGAATGCCTGAACTTCGATGTTTGCAACGCCTGTCTGGGCTTCATCAACGGCATGGAAACCGTGTCTCTCATGATCCGTTCTGGCGCTATTGATTACGGCATGATCATCAACGGCGAAAGCTCGCGCGAGCCCATCGAAGCCACCATAGAACGCCTGAAAAACCCCGAAACCGGCGCCGAAGCCTTTCGGGAGAACTTCGCCACACTGACCTTGGGGTCCGGAGCGGCGGCCATGATCTTATGCAGGGAGGATCTGGCGACCACAAGCCATGTGATTAACGGCGGAGTCAGTATGGCGGCCACCCAGCATTGCAGGTTGTGCCTGGGCCAGAAGGACTCCATGGTTGCCGACGCCCCCAGCGTGATGAAATACGGAGTGGAACTGGCCGGCCGCACCTGGGAGAAGGCGGCCCAAAGCCTGGAAAACTGGACCGACGAAACCATAGACGCATACATCCCCCATCAGGTCAGCGCCCGAAACACAAGGGTTTTGTGCCGAAGCCTGGGGCTTAATCAGGACAAAATGTATTTGAACTACCCCTTGCTGGGAAACATAGGCCCGGCGGCCATCCCCATCACCCTGGCCATGGCCGAGGAAGTGGGAAGGGTTAAGACGGGAGATCATGTGGCTTTGTTGGGCATCGGGAGCGGTTTGAATTGCTCTATGATGAGCCTCACATGGTGATTTTTCAGGGAATGTTTGCATAAAACCGAATAAAGATGCTATTCATTACTCGGTTGGAATCAATCCCCGCACGGGTCGCCCAAAAATCCAACTCAATAAAAACAGAAACAGAACATGAAACGCCCTCGTTAGCTGGAGCAGGAAAGATATGAAACTCTCGGTTGTCATCCCCGTGTACAATGAATTGGAAACCCTCAGGGAAATCCTGGACGCAGTTCTCGCTGTGGAATTGGAAGACATAGAAAAGGAAATTGTGGCCGTGGACGATTGCTCCACGGACGGGACGACCGATCTCCTGAAAAAGCTGAGCGATGAACTGGGAATCAAGGTCCAGTTCCACGAGGTCAATCAAGGCAAGGGCGCCGCTTTGCGTACGGGATTCAAAGCGGCCACGGGCGACATCATCATCATCCAGGACGCGGATCTGGAATACGACCCCAACGAGTATCCCAAACTTTTAAAGCCCATCATCAGGGGCAAGGCCGACGTGGTGTACGGCTCCCGGTTCGCCGGAGGGGAGTCCCATAGGGTCTTGTATTTCTGGCATTCCGTGGGCAACAAGTTTCTGACCCTTCTTTCCAACATGTTCACCAATCTTAACCTTACGGACATGGAAGTCTGCTACAAGGTCTTTACCAAGGACGTGATCTCCCAACTGACCGTTTGCGAAAATCGCTTTGGATTTGAGCCGGAAATCACGGCCAAGGTGTCCAGGATGGGATGCCGGATTTATGAGGTGGGCATTTCCTACGCGGGCCGCACCTATTCGGAAGGCAAGAAAATCGGCTGGAGAGACGGCTTTCGCGCCATCTGGTGCATTCTTAAGTACAACCTGATAGAAAAATAACCGAGCCATGACCAAAAACAGGGCGGCCTTCATATTTCTTGGACTGGGCTTTATTCTTTACCTGGCGCCTGTCTTGTTGCTTTGCGCAACTCCCCCCTACACCAGGGACGCCCTGGTGCACCACATGGCCGTCCCCAAAATCTGGCTTAATTCCGGCGGAATCTGCGAAATCCCCTGGGCCGACTTTTCCTACCATCCCATGAATTTGCAGATCCTGTACTACCTTTCCTTAGTCTTCAAGTCGGATATTGCGCCTAAATTCGTCCATCTTTCCTTCGCCCTGGCTACGGGCCTGATTATCTTCCTGTATTTAAAAACGAAAATCTCCAAGCCGTGGGCCGCCTTCGGCGCGTTGTTTTATCTTACCGTCCCGGCCGTCCTGAAGCTCCAGACCATAGCCTATGTGGACCTTGGGCTGGCCTTTTTCGTCTGCGCTTGCGTGCTCGCCCTATTCAAATGGATGGAGCAAGGGTACGGCGTGAATGGTTGGCTTATCCTGGCGGGCGTGTGCATGGGCCTTGCCGTGGGAACCAAACCCAACGGCATACTGGCCTGGGGCCTGATGTGCCTGCTGGTCGTGTATTTTGCAGCAAGGGACGCCGAGCAGGCCCAGTGGAAGGCCGTCTGGTGGGGCGGGCTTTTTTTCCTGTGTGCTCTTATTGTGGTAAGCCCTTGGTATATTAAGAATTACATCCAGGTCGGCAATCCTTTGTATCCGCTGTTTTCTCCCGGAGGATCGGCGTATCCCCTGTTTGCAAACGACAAGGCCGGGGAGGACATCAGCATTTTCCTGCTCAGGAAACAGCTTTTCGGGGAAGGGTTGCTGGAATACCTATTGATACCCATTCGTATGTTTTTCAGCGGCCAGGATGACACGCCCCAATTTTTTGACGGAGTGCTGAATCCCTTGCTCCTGTTAGCAGCGCCTTTTGCTTTTGGATGGAAAAAACATAGGAAGCAAGTCGCGTTCATGGGGCTTTTTTGCCTTTTGTACATTATTATGGCCTTTTTAAAAACCGCGCCGAGAATTCGCTATATAATCTGCACCATCCCTTTTTTGGCCGTCATGACCGCCATGGGCCTGGCCTATCTCCAAAACGCCTTATCCGAACACTTTAACGGAAAATCCGCCCAAGCGCTTGTCTGGCTGCCCGTGCTGGTTGCAGTTTTAGGTTTGGGCGTCAACGCCCGGTATCTGACCGCCTATTTCGCCAAGGCCGACCCAATGCCCTACGTGACGGGCCGGGAGTCCAGGGCTGATTTTTTGGAAAAGCGCGTCAGGGAGTACAAGGCGGTGGAATTCATCAATGATTCCCTGCCTCAAGACGCCGTTGTGATGCTTGTATTTATGGGCCGGCGCGGATACTACCTGGACAGGCAGTATTTTCATAAAAACATGGGCGGGGTTCGGGAGATTGACCTGGCCATCCAGGACATGATGGAGGGAAAATCCTCCTCGGGCAGGCTGCACTCCTACGGGGCGACCCATCTGCTCGTCCAAACCAATCTTTTCATTAATCATATAGTTAATGAGTTTGGAGAAGCCCGGGGCAAAGAAATCCTCGGCCAGTTTCTGGCGCAGAATCCCGTCCTTTTTCAAAATAAGGAATACGCCGTGTTGCAAGTGGGGGCTGTTTCCTGAATGCGATCAGGGAAAAAACTGGATATCGGTCAAGTCCGGCTTTACGAATCCCGGCCCGCGAAATCTCGCTAAAACAGGCTGGTTGTGCTCGTTATCCCGCAGGAATAAAATCGCCGTTGAATCCGCATGGATGATTTTCCAGCCTTTGTTAAGCGCCGCAAGTTTTTGAAAAAATTTGGTGTTTGGCGTTAAAAGGACGTCGCCTTTGTACTTGGCCAGCCGGCCCCATTCTTGCCAGGGAAGGGCAAAAGCCAGCATATGATCCTGAATAACCTGCTCCGGGTAGCAGGTCCGGAACCTGCCGTCTATGGAAACCAGCATATTCGGATACAAGTGCCACATGGCGAATTCGCCCCAGTCAAAGGGTAAAATCAGCCCGCCTGTTAAGTTATTGGCCTTCATGTATCTGACCGCGTGAACCGGGTAAAAATCCTGATCTACAACGATCCGCAGGTTTGTGGTCTTGTACAGGTCCACGGTCTTGTAGCATTGGACGGCGCCCGCGGCGAAAAAGGCCGCGGCGATGACGCCGATGGTCGGAAGGGTCATGACGGTTTCAGGATGCTTCTTTTTAAATCCAGCGACCGCTTCGCCGATCCTGTCCACAAGCCACGGGGCGACAGTAATGGCGAAAAAGGGCAAGTGCCTTACATGCTTCAGGGAGGCGTATATGGTGAAAAAAACGACCACCGCCTCCCATTTGCGGATTTTTTCCGGCTTCAGGCATACGGCGGCAAAAAACATGACCATAAGCAGTTTTGCCTGCCAATGGGAAAAATCCATCAACGGCAGGGGCTCCCATTCACTGATGGCCCGGGGGACGGAAAGCGTCTGGGAAAAAAACAAAAGCAGTTTGTATCCGTAGGGATTTACAAGGGGCGCGGCAAAGGTGAGGAGGGTCCAAAACCAAAGACTTTTTAACGAAAACTCTTTTTTGCCTGAAACCCATTGCATCAGGGTCGCCCAGCCCGCGGCCAGTCCCAGGACCACCACGCCCATCAAAAAGCCCCCGTGCAACTGCACCCAAATCACTGTGGAAATCGGCAGTAAAAACAGGAGGTTTTTTCCGCCTGAAAAAAATTCCCTCAAAACAACGATAAAAACGGTGTAAAAGAAAAATGAAAACACTTGGGGCCGCACGTTAAACCCGGGAGCGGCTGCGAAGGCGGCCAGGGAAACCACCAGAGCCGCCGCAATAATCGGCTGGTCACGGCAAGTTTTGATGAGCATAAAAACAATGCAGAGGCCGATCAGCAGCTTGCCCAGCAACAGGCCTGCATCGCCGAAATTGGCGTAGGCGACCCAAAAAACCAATTCGGTCAGCCATTCGTGATTAATCCAAATATGTCCGAAAGCCGTCAGGGAAAAAGGATCCGTCGCGTGCAGGCTGCCGTTCTCCACCAGAGCCTGGCCGAATCTCAAATGCCCCCAAAGGTCCGGATCAGCCATAATAAGGGAAAACGCCCACAAAGCGTTTGCAATCGCCAGAAACCAGGCGGCGCCTGTTAACAGCCTTGACCACTGAGGGGAATTGGGGGATACAGAGTTCAATTGATTTTCCATGGTTGCGGCGTTTGCAATAAAAGGTTAGGGTTGATTCAGAGAAATATAGTCGGTTCTATATCACGACTTACCTCTTTTGAAAAAGGGTTGATCATTGAATAATAACAACCGGGCGGAAGGAATTTTAGCGCTTCTCATTATTAGCGGCATTATCCTGGCCGCATTCTCCCCGTTGTTGGCCAACCATTCCTTTCTCTGGGACGATGAGTTGAATCTGCTGCAAAATCCCCGGGCGACCTCTCCGGACTTGAACGGAATCATTCGCTACTGGACCGAACCTTACTTGAACATGTACATCCCGGTGGTTTATTCGGCCTGGAGCCTTATAGCTATGGCCGGCCAGGCTTTGGGGCTTCATGACGGAGGAGGGCCGTTAAGCCCGTGGCTGTTCCATGTCGTCAATCTGTTTTTCCACCTGATTAACGGGCTGCTGCTATATTTGCTGCTTGAAAAACTGGTGAAAAACAAACCGGCCGCCGCAATAGGCGCCTTGCTTTTCGCCCTTCATCCCGTCCAGGCGGAAGCGGCCTCCTATATCACGGAGCTTAAAACCTTGATGGCCTTCGCCTTTTCCGCGGGGGCCATGAACATATACTATGCGTATAAGCTAAACCCGAAAAAAAACGGGACTTTGCCCATTGGCGCAGCTGCAGGCGTTTTCCTGCTTTTTGTCCTGGCCCTCTTGTCCAAGCCGACGGCGGTGGTTGCTCCGGTATTCATTTTTATTATAAATCTGTTAGTCCTTGATTGGGGGTGCAAAAAAAGCATCAAGGAAGCCGCGCCTTGGTTTTTGGTCATTATTCCGTTTTTGATAATCACCAAAAGCGTTCAGCCTCCGTACTCCCATCAATTTGTATCAAGCATGGGAGAGCGCATTTTAATCTACGGAGACGCCATCGCCCATTATATGGCCAAGACGGCCTATCCGGCGCCTTTGGGGATCGATTACGGAAGGACGCCCCAAAACGTCCTAAATACGGGGTGGGGCTATTTTGCCTGGATCATCCCGGCTGTCATCGCCGGAGGCCTGCTTATATTAGGAAAAAAAGCAAGGCCTTATCTTGCGGGAGCGCTGATTTTCATCGCAGGATTCGGTCCGGTTTCCGGGCTTTCCCCCTTTGTATTTCAGACCATCTCCACGGTGGCGGACCGGTACATGTATTTTTCCATGGCGGGAGTTTCCTTGATAGCAGCTCTGTTAGTAGCCCGGCATCCGCATGCCATTGTCAAAGGAGTGGCTGGGGCTGTCTTGCTGGCCCTGGGCCTGCTCGTCAACCTGCAAGTGCGGACGTGGGACGGCAACGAAAGTCTTTATATTCAGGCGATCAAAACGAATCCCAACAGCGCGATGTCATACAACAACCTCGCCTCCCAGTATATGCACGGGACGACCCAGGGACTCATGTTCTACCATCGGGCTTTTACATTGAAGCCCGATCACGCTGTTGCGGTAAGAAACCTGTGCAGCAGCATTTTGAGCATGCGGAATGAGAATCCTGCCCAAAACCTGCGCTTTTTGGTCAGGCCGGAGGATCAACTCAAGGCCGTAAGTTATTATAATTACGCCGTAAACCTGGCTCGCACCGAGGATTATTCCCAAAGTCTTTTATGGATGGGAAAAGCCCTTGCCCTTGATTTGTTCAATCCAAAAATATTAAATAATTATGCAGTCTTATGCTGGAAAATCAAAGACTACAAAACCGCTCGCACCCTTTTTGAACTGGCGGGAGAGCTATATCCGGAGAGCCCCGATATAGCGGAAAATATTCTCCTGACTTTACCGAGGCCGGAATCCAGTGATACAAAGGCGGAAAACCTTATTTTTTTCAATGCAATCAAAACAGGATGAACCATGAACGTTGATAGAATGCGAAAAATCGACCGCTATGCCGGCGTCCCTCTTTGTTTTGTCATGACTCTGATCATCAAATGCCTTAGGTTCGTCATGCCTGTGCGCCGCAAGCAGGTGAAAAACGTCCTGTTTATTGAATTGTCCGAAATGGGCAGCGTCATCCTGGCGGATCCGGCCATGAAAAAAGCCAGGGACGGTCTGGGCGCCAACATCTTTTTCGCTATTTTCGAGCGCAATCAAAAAAGCCTGGAAATTCTCAACACCGTCCCCAAAGAAAACGTGTTCGGCATCAAAAGCGGGCCATTTTGGGAGCTTACCAAGGATTGCCTGCGCTTTCTCCTCTGGACCAGGAAAAACAATATCGACACGGTCATTGACCTGGAGTTATTCTCCCGCATTACGGCCTTGCTTTCCGGCATGTGCGGCGCGGACAGGATTGTGGGATACCATAGCTTTCATACAGAAGGGCTTTACCGCGGCGACATGATCACCCATAAAACCGCTTACAATCCCCACATCCATATATCCAAAAATTTCATAGCCTTGGTAAATTCCTTGATAACGGCGAACCAGGAAGAGGTTCCGTTTTCCAAAACCCTGATTAAGGACGAGGAAATCCGCCTGGAAACAGTGACGCCCAAACCCCAGGCCCTGGATGCCATGGGAAAAGCCATTAGGGCTTTGCATCCGGACTACGACCCTGAGGCTCACAGGATTGTACTCATCAATCCAAACGCGGGAGAGCTGCTTCCTCAAAGGCGTTGGATGCCCGAAAATTTTGTGTCGGTCATGAAAATGATCCTGAACGCCCACGAAGACGTTTTGGTTCTGATCACCGGAGATCCCTCGGAGCAAGAGGAGGCGGACGAACTCAAGGCCAGGGTAGGGCACGACCGCTGCATCAACTTCGCCGGCCAATGCCAATTGACCGAGTTGCCCGTCCTATACTCCCTGGCGACGCTCATGCTCACCAACGACTCCGGACCGGCGCATTTTGCAGCCGTAACGCCCATGCCGACTTACGTGATTTTCGGGCCGGAAACGCCGGCGTTATACGGATCTCTGGGAAATTGCATTCCCATCTATGCAGGGCTTGCCTGTTCGCCATGCGTCAGCGCTGCAAATCACCGCAAGACTCCTTGTTCGGATAATGTGTGTTTACAAGTTATTACACCGGAAATGGTGTTCGGGCTTTTGCAAGAAACTTTGGCCGTCAACGAGGAATAACGGCCGGGCGCTCCTGATTGACAAAAACCGGCTTAGCTGGCAATAATCAGAGGTCTCAAAACCATTAACCTTTAAATTACTGGTTTGCCTATGCAATCCGATAAAATCCTGGCGGGTTTAAAGGAACTTGCCGAAAAAATCGGGATCAAAGTCACTGAACAGGTGCTGAAATCTCCGGGCATCCATGTGCGCAGCGGGCTGTGCACCGTGCGCGGAGAAGAGCGATTCATCCTGGATAAAAAACTGAACCAGGGCGACAAGATTGAGGTGCTTGCCGACTGCCTGTGCCTCATGGACACCAACGGCGTTTTTCTGGTTCCGCAAATCCGCGATCTCCTTGCCAAACACCGTAAAAGGGCGGAGCACAGTCAAAAACAGGAAGAGGCCGAAACCGCCCATCATACTATCGAAGAAGATCATCGTATCGAGGCTTTAATCGAGGCCCTGGACCTGGATAAAGGCTCGGAAGCCGGCAACGTCAATGAAGCGACACATGACCAGGAAGAGGCGCCGGACATGGCTCTCGAAGCGGAAAATCCGGACGATTCCGATCCTGAATTAGAGGCAGGGGAGCAGGCGTGAAATCGGTCCTTTTTGGCCTGATTTTTCCGGACGGATTTCAAAGTTTACATAATATATATTATCGGACATAACGGATTGTCATTCTCCGTTTAGTCAACACTACATATAAGGAGCGTGTTCTACACATACCCGATGAACCCGGCCCAACACACACAAAAAAGACGCATCCATACAGTCTCCCAATTAACCGCCATTATCAAAAGCGTGCTGGAAGAAGCCTTGCCCTTTGTTTGGGTCACGGGCGAAATATCCAACCTCCGCATTCCGTCCTCCGGCCATTATTATTTCACCTTAAAGGATGATCATGCGCAAATCCGGAGCGTTATGTTCAAGGGGCACGCCAGGAACCTCAAGTTTGATCTGGAAGACGGCATGAGCGTGGTCTGCCTGGGACGGGTCGCCGTGTATGAACCCCAGGGAGCGTATCAAGTCCTTGTTGAGCATATGGAGCCTGCCGGCATGGGCGCTCTGGCCCTTGCTTTTGAACAGCTTAAGGCTAAACTGTCCGAGGAAGGCCTGTTTGACGAAGATCGTAAAAAATCGCTGCCTTATCTCCCCCGGACCATAGCAGTCGTTACAAGCCCCACCGGCGCCGTGATCCACGATATTCTGCGTGTTTTAAGCTACCGGTTTCCCAAGGTCCATGTCCAGGTGTGGCCGGTCAAGGTCCAAGGAGCTGATTCCCCGGCGCAAATAGTCCGATCCCTGGAGATGATTAACCAACAAAATCAGTCGGATGTCATCATTATCGCCCGCGGCGGAGGTTCCCTGGAGGATCTTGCGCCGTTCAACTCCGAGGAAGTCGCCCGCGCCATATTCGCCAGCGCCATTCCCGTGATTTCCGCTGTAGGTCACGAAACCGACTACACCATAGCCGATTACACGGCCGACAGACGCGCTCCCACGCCCAGCGCTGCTGCTGAAATCGTCTTACCGGAATATCAGGGATTAGAGCTTTTATTAAAAGAATACGCCGCCCGGTTAAAAGGCGCATTCACCTTAATTCTAAAACAAGAACGCGACAATCTGCTGAATTTAAAGAAAAGGCTTCCGCCTCCCCGCAGGCAGGTGGATGATTGGCGCTTGCGTATGGACGATTATCAGCAACGCATAATCAACCTGACCAAACGGGGGGTTGTGGAGAATCGCAACAATTTATCTACAGCGTTATACAAACTTAACAAGCTGTCTCCATTGCATAAAACTCCAAGTCTTAAAGTGATGCTTGAACTTAAGCTCCGGCAAATTACCGGTGCAATGCAGCAACAAATGCGAGCCGATAAGGCGGCCCTCAGTCAAGCCCGGGCAAGCCTGGAAGCCCTCAACCCTTCCGGCATCCTGGAACGGGGATACAGCATCACCCGAAAGACCCCCGGCATGGAAATCGTCCGAAACGTCCATGACTTAAGCCCTGGAGACGAGGTGGAAATCACCCTGGCTTCGGGTAAGGCCGCCGCCCAAATAAAAAGCATTGAAAAAGGAACCAAATCATGAAAAAAAACGCAACGTTTGAATCAGCCGCCAAAGAGCTGGAGCAAATCGTGTCTCAAATGGAAAAGGGGGACCTTCCTTTGGAAACCGCCCTGGCCAAATTTGAAGAAGGTATGAAATTATACGAATTTTGCTCCAAAAAGCTGGACGAAGTGGAAAAAAAGGTTACCCTTATATTACAGGATTCCGAAGGAAACCTGAAGGAAACCCCGTTTGGAACAGAATAACGCCCTATCCCGGCCGAATCCGGGCAAGAAGATAAAATGACGGAACCAACCTTACAATCTGATTTGAATTCCTTTGACTTAAAAGCCTTTCTTACCGAATACGGACGCTTGGTTGTGGCCGCCATGGAAAAACGCATCGCCCGCTATCCTGAGGAAAGCCGGGTCACCCAGGCCATGCGCCACTCCCTGTTCGCCGGAGGAAAGCGTCTGCGCCCTATTCTCTGCATGACCTCCGCCGAAGCCGTCGGCGGAAACAAAGACCATGTCATGGACGTGGCCGCAGCCCTGGAGTTTATCCACACCTATTCCCTAATCCATGACGACCTTCCCGCCCTGGACGACGACGATTATCGCCGGGGAACCCCCACCTGTCACAAGGCTTTTGACGAAGCCACCGCCATTCTCGCTGGCGACGGACTTTTAACCAGCGCCTTTGAAATCCTGTCCCACGCAGCCGATGACGGCCTATTGCCTGCGGAAAAAGTCCTGACCATCATCGCCCGCATCAGTCACGCCGCCGGCTGCAACGGCATGATCCTTGGTCAAATGCTTGATATAGAGGGAGAACATGAGTCTCTGACTCGCGAGGAACTGGAAGACATCCACAACAACAAAACCGGCGCCATGATAGAGGTTTCGGTGTTTTCAGGCGCTTATCTGGGCGGTGGAACCCCGGAGCAAATCGCGGCCCTGGACGTCTACGCCAAAAACGTGGGCCTGGCTTTTCAGGTGATCGACGATATCCTTAATGTGATCGGAGACCCCAAAGTCATGGGCAAGGCCGTGGGAACAGACGCGGAGCTTGGTAAAAGCACCTATCCGGCGCTCATGGGTCTGGACGGCGCCCAGGATTTTGCCGAACGCTTGATCAACAAAGCCTTGCAAGCCATTGTTTCCTTTGATAACAAGTGTGATCCGTTGCGTTCCATAGCAACTTATATACTTACGCGAAGCCGCTAACCCCCTGCCCTTTATGTTTATGATCGGCGCAGTGCGGTTTCAGGGACTTTTTGTGAATGGGCGAAACAAAATACCTTAAAGATATAAAATCCCCCGACGACCTTAAGAAGCTCCCCATGGAGGTCTTGCCTGAATTGGCAAAGGAAGTCAGGGAGTTAATTATAGAAACGGTTTCCAGGACAGGCGGACATCTGGCCCCCAGCCTTGGGACGGTGGAACTGACCATCGCCCTGCATTATGTGTTCAATCTCCCCAAAGATAAAATCATCTGGGACGTGGGGCATCAGTCATACACCCATAAAATCCTTACCGGCCGGGCCGACCGATTTCACACCCTGCGCACCCACGGAGGCCTTTCCGGCTTCGCCCGCATGAGCGAAAGCCCTTACGACGCCTTTACCGTAGGCCACTCCAGCACCTCCATTTCCGCCGGCGCCGGCATAGCAACAGGCAAGTGCCTCAATAAGGATTGCTCCAAGGTCATTTCCGTCATCGGCGACGGCTCCATGACCGCCGGGCTGGCCTACGAAGGCCTGAACCACACGGGGGATTTAAAAAAAGACCTTATCGTAGTCCTGAATGACAACGAAATGTCCATTTCCCCGAATGTGGGCGCATTGTCCAATTTTCTTTCCCGCAAACTCACCGCCAAAACCTTTATGGACTGGCGCACCGAGTTTAAGGGCATCCTCAGCTCAACGCCGAATATTTATAAGTTTTTCAAGAAGATGGAGGAGTCCTTCAAGGCTTTTGTCACGCCGGGCATGCTGTTTGAAGCCTTTGAGTTCCAGTACATAGGCCCCATTAACGGCCACAGGCTGGACCACCTGATCAAAACCCTTGAAAATGTGAAAAATGCCGGCACCCCGATTCTTTTCCATACCACGACGGTCAAAGGCAAGGGCTACGAGCCTGCGGAAAAAAACCCGACCTATTTTCATGGAGTGGGCTCCTTTGAAGTGGCCACCGGGAATTGCTGCAAGATTTCCGGCGCCAAAGCGCCCTCTTACACCAACGTCTTTGGGGACGCCATTGTGGAGTTCGCCCGGGAAAACGACAGGATCGTGGCCGTCACGGCCGCCATGCCTGAAGGCACCGGCCTGACCAATTTTCACGACGAGTTTCCCACCCGGTTTTTCGACGTGGGCATAGCCGAACAACACGGCGTGACCTTCGCCGCCGGCCTCGCCGCCGAGGGCTTTCACCCGGTGGTGGCCATATACTCCACCTTCCTGCAAAGGGCCTTTGATCAGGTCTTGCACGACGTGTGCCTGGAAAACCTGCCCGTGTGCTTTGCCATGGACCGGGGCGGCCTGGTGGGCGAGGACGGCCCCACTCATCACGGCGCCTTTGACCTGTCCTTTTTGCGCTGCATTCCCAATCTGACCATCATGGCGCCCAAGGACGAAGACGAACTCCGCAATATGCTGTATACGGCAGTCAATCACAACGGCCCCACGGCGATCCGCTACCCCCGGGGGCAGGCGGTGGGCGTGCCTTTGTCCGAAAAACCGAGCCTTTTGCCCGTAGGCAAGGCCGAAGTGCTGCACGAAGGCGAAGACGTGATTATCCTGGCCGTGGGCCGCATGGTCTGCGAAGCCCTGGACGCCCGGGAGAAACTGGCCGAAAAGGGCGTTTCCGCCGGAGTCATTAACTGCCGCTTCATTAAGCCCCTGGACATGGAAACCATCGCCGGGGCCGTCAAAAAAACTCCCCGGGTGATCACGGCGGAAGACAACGCCCTCATGGGCGGGTTCGGCAGCGCAGTGCTTGAGGCGATCCAGGAAGCCGGCGTCACGGGCGTACGCGTCTCCCGGGTCGGCCTGCCCGATCAGTTTGTGGAGCACGGCGCTCCCGGAATTCTGCGCGCAAAATACGGCGTGGATTCCCAGGGCATTATACAAGCGGCGGAAAAGCTGCTTAACGACTTCCCATTGAAATCCAATGGCTAAAAAACAACGCCTCGACACGCTGATAACCGAATTAGGCCTGGCGCCGTCCCGGACGCGCGCCCAGGCCTTGATATTATCCGGCCAGGTTTTGGTGGACGACGTTCCCCAGGATAAGGCCGGCGCCATGATCTCGCCTGAAGCAAACATCTCGGTGCGAGGCCAGGATATGCCCTATGTCAGCCGGGGCGGATTAAAGCTGGAAGGCGCCCTGGACCAACTGGGCCTGTCCGTCCAGGGGCTGGACTGCATCGACGTGGGCGCTTCCACCGGGGGTTTCACCGACTGCCTGCTTCAGCGCGGCGCCTCCCGGGTCATCGCCGTGGACGTGGGATACGGCCAGTTCGCCTGGAAGCTCCGGCAGGACGCCCGGGTTGTGGTCATGGAGCGGACCAATATCCGCCATACGGTCCCCGAGGACCTACCCTGGAAGCCGGAACTGGCGGTCATTGACGTATCCTTTATATCCCTTAAAATAGTAATCCCTGTGCTTTTGGAACTGATGGCGCAGCATTGCCGGATCATCCCCATGGTCAAGCCTCAGTTTGAGGTGGGCAAGGGGGAGGTGGGTAAGAACGGCGTGGTTAAGGACCCCGCCAAGCACGCCAAGGTTTTGGAGGATATGGAGGCCTTTTTCAAAGGGCTTGGCCTGGAGTGCATAGGCCCGGCGCCCTCCCCTATTCTCGGCCCCAAAGGCAATAAAGAGTTCTTTTTTCTCCTCACTCGCACAGCTTTTTGATGCGGGGCGTTTCATTGTTTTTTTGACACAACTTGCGCCGTATATTATCCTGAATATTCTTAAAGTGCGACCAGTCCAATAATTCTTCTCGGACTGCTCACAAAAACAAAAATTTTTCTGGATAGTCGATGAGGAGTGAACAATGCGTATGCGTTTTGCAGCATGGGTGTGCTGCCTTCTGTGCAGTTTGGGTTTCCTGATTTTTCCCGTTGCCGCCTCGGCCGGCGGCCAGGAAGAAGTGGGCCTTCAGGTTTTGGACTTTCCCTCGGAAAAAGTGATGGTCGCATTTTATGAAAAACACGCTCCCGGCGCCAGCGACGCCATGGCTTCCATGAATATTTCCGGTTGCGGAGACTTCCGCCTATACAAACTGGTCGACTATAAAGACGGCGCTGACAAAACCGTCTCCCTCCCCTGGGGGCACCGTCTGGCCGACCGCAAACAATGGGGCGTCTGGGAAAAATGGTTTCGAAACTCCATGAAAAAGCGCTGCGACAAATCCAGAAGGCTTCCACGCGACATCCCCAATGCGGTATGGTACTCCCTGTCCCCGGAAATGAGCATCAAGGCGGCGGAAAGCCAGTCCGTGGACGACTTCAAAAGAATGCTGGACGCCTCCGAGGTTCCAGGCATCACCCAGTATGTGATCGAACAGGATAAGTATCGCTGGTGGCCGCCCAAGGCGCCGGACGAATTGCCCTTTTAGATTTATGTTTAATCAAAACAAACACCAAAGCCTAATATTAAGCAAATACTCTCCCAAAAAGGGTTGATTTTTTTGTTGTTTGAGGCTACGTTTCCGTTTTCTTTAGGGTCAAGGGGCGTATTAGGCCTGATTGAGGAGGGACTGTGGATAGCACTTATAAACCTGCAAAGCTAAGGTTTTAAAATATCACGAAAAAGGAGACCGGGTATTCATGAATGAAAAACTAAGAAACGTGGCATTAATAGCCCATGGCGGCGCTGGCAAAACTTCGTTGGCCGAAGCAATCCTTTTCAACGCCGGAACAACCAACCGGTTGGGCCGGGTGGAAGACGGAAACAGCACCATGGACTTTGAGCCGGAGGAACTGAAACGGACCTCCAGTATCAGCACGGGTTTCGCCACTTGCGGCTGGAAGAAACACGAGTTTAGCATAATGGACACCCCCGGCGACCAGAACTTTTTTTCCGACACCCGTTTGTGCCTCCAGGGCGCGGACGCGGCTATCGTGGTGATTGACGCCGTGGACGGCGTCAAGGTGCAGACCGAACAGGCTTGGGAACTGGCCGACGAATACGGCCTGCCCCGCTGCATCTTCATCAACAGGCTGGACAGGGAGCGCTCCGAATTCCTGAAAACCGTCCAGGACGCGGAAGAATCCTTCACCATCAGGCCCATCATCACCCAGGTTCCCATAGGCAAAGAGCATGAGTTCAACGGGGTTGTGGACCTTCTGAAAATGAAAGCCTACGTCTACGACGACAAAGGAAAGGCCTCCGAAACCGAGATCCCCGCCGATATGGCCGACATGGTGGAAGAACAGCGGGAAGCCTTTATAGAAAATGTAGCTGAAGCGGACGACGAACTTCTGGAAAAATACCTGGAAGGCGAAGAGCCCTCCAACGACCAGTTGAAGGCCGCCCTGAAAAAAGGAACCCTGGAAGGCATTTTCGCCCCCGTGCTTTGCGGCTCCGCCACCAAAAACGTGGCCGTGGACCTGCTCATGGATTTCCTCATCGACGCCATGCCCTGCCCCTACGACAGGCCCGCCATCAAAGGGTACCTGGACACCGCCGACGCAGAGGAAGTGGAACTGCCCCCCGATCCGGACGCGCCCTTTGCCGCTCTGATCATCAAGACCATGGCCGGTTTTGCCGGCAACCTGAGCGTGATGCGCGTTTTTTCCGGCTCTCTGGGCGGCGACGGCGGCTTTTACAACGTCAACCGGTCCTCCAAAGAACGCTTCAGCCAGTTGCTGACCGTGTTCGGCAAAGACACCAAGCCCGTCACCCAGGCAGGCCCCGGAAGCATCGTGGCCGTTGCCAAGCTCAAGGACACCAAAACCGGCGACACTTTGTGCGACGACTCCCGCAAGCTGATCATCAAGCCTGCTGAGATTCCTAACCCCTTGATTTCCTACGCCGTGGTTCCCAAGGCCAAGGGCGACGAAGAAAAAATCTTCTCCTCCCTGACTAAAATCGCGGAAGAAGATCCCGCCCTGGTGCTGGACCGCAACGCGGAAACCAAGGAAATCCTGGTCCGCGGCATGGGCCAGGTGCATATTGAAAACGCTGTCGAAAAAATGAACCGCAAATTCGGCGTCAGCGTCAACCTGAACCTGCCCCAGGTGCCTTATCGCGAAACCATCAAGAAAAAGGTCCGCGTCCAGGGTAAACATAAAAAACAGACCGGCGGCCACGGTCAGTTCGGCGACTGCTGGGTGGCCTTCGAGCCCATGGAAAGAGGCGCGGGCTTTGAGTTTGTGGACGCCATCGTAGGCGGCGTAATTCCCAAGACTTACATCCCGGCCGTTGAAAAGGGCATCGTGGAAACCGCAGTCAAGGGCGTTCTCGCCGGCTTCCCCACGGTGGACTTCAAAGCCACCCTGGACTTCGGCTCCTTCCACCAGGTGGACTCTTCGGAAATGGCCTTTAAAATCGCCGGCGCTCTGGCTTTCAAGAAGGCCATCCCGGATGCCGGCGCCGTGCTGCTGGAGCCCGTATACAAAATCGCAGTTATCGCACCGGACGACTTCACCGGCGATATCATGGGCGACTTGAACTCCCGCAGGGGCCGCGTGCTCGGCATGGACTCCAAGGGCAAAAACCAGGTGGTGGAAGCCCACGTGCCGCTTTCCGAAATCCTGACCTACGCCCCGGACCTCAATTCCATGACCGGCGGCCGCGGCATGTACACCATGGAATTCTCTCATTACGACGAAGTGCCTGCTCAGCTCGCCCAGAAGATCATTGAGGCGGCGGCCGCGGAAAAGGAAGAATAATTCCTTTCATTCCATAGAGACTAAAAAAGGGGAAGCCTTCGCTTGGAGGCTTCCCCTTTTTGCTTTTATAGATGAATATCTACGCGCCGCAGCATTTCTTGTATTTCTTCCCGCTGCCGCAAGGGCAAGGCGAGTTCCTGCCGACTTTGTCGTCCTTGCGCTGGACCGGCTTCTTCTTCACAGCCTGATCGCCGCCGTGGGAGAAGGTCATTTCCTGTTCCTTAGGCTTGATCTCTTCAATCTTTTCCGGCTCTTCCTCAAAGCGCACGAAGAAAAGCAGCTTGACCACTTCCTCCTGGATTTTATCGATCATCTCCTGGAACATTTCAAAGCCCTCTTTCTTATAAACGATCAAGGGCTGTTGCTGAGCGTAACTCCGGAGGCCGATGCCTTCCCGCAGGTGGTCCATGGAAAGCAAATGGTCCTTCCACAGGGAGTCCACGGTCCGGAGCATGACGTACTCCTCCAGGTTTCGCCACTGGTCGGAGCCGATGGACTTCTCCTTGGCGTCGTAGACCTCAATGGCCGTCTGGTACAGGATGTCGCCAAGTTCCTGGGACTTGATTTTGTCCTTGATTTCGTCGTCGACTTGAACGCGAATGCCGAACTGGGCGTACATATCGTCGTTGATGGCTTCCCAGTCCCAGTCTTTGGCGTGAGTCCGGTCGTCTGCGTGGACAGCGGCAATGCCCTCGGTCAGATCTTCGATCATAGCTTCGATATTGGGGCGCAGGCTTTCTCCGCTGAGTATTTCCCGGCGCTGGCGGTAGATCACCTCGCGCTGCTGGTTCATGACGTCGTCGTATTCCAAGATATGCTTACGGCCTTCAAAGTTGTGGGCTTCCACCTTGGCCTGGGCGTTTTCAATGCCCCGGGAGAGAATCTTGGCCTCAATGGGTTCGCCTTCCTGCATGCCCAAGGTGTCCATGATCTTGGACATGCGCTCCCCGCCGAAAATACGCAGCAGATCGTCGTCCATGGACAAATAAAAACGGGAGGAGCCCGGGTCGCCCTGACGGCCGGAGCGGCCGCGAAGCTGGTTGTCGATCCGGCGGCTTTCGTGCCTTTCCGTACCGAGAATATGGAGGCCGCCCAATTCCTTGACGCCCTCGCCCAGCTTGATGTCCGTACCGCGGCCGGCCATATTGGTGGAAATGGTGACGGAGCCCGCCTGCCCTGCGTTGGCCACGATCTGCGCTTCGCCTTCATGGTTCTTGGCGTTCAATACGTTGTGGGGAACGCCCCGCTTTTTTAGCATTTTCGCCAGGGTTTCCGAGTCGTCAATGGAGATAGTGCCCACCAAAACCGGCTGGCCGGAGCGATGCAACTCCTGGATTTCGTTGATGACAGCTTCGTACTTCTCCTGCTTGGAACGATAAATGACGTCCGGGTAATCCTTTCGGATCATGGGCATGTTGGTGGGGATAACCACAACATCAAGGTTGTAAATCTTTTTAAATTCGGGGGCTTCCGTGTCCGCCGTACCGGTCATGCCCGAAAGTTTTTCGTACATGCGGAAATAATTCTGAAAGGTGATGGACGCCAGGGTCTGGTTTTCGTTTTCGATTTTGACCTTTTCCTTGGCTTCCAGAGCCTGATGCAGGCCGTCGCTGTAGCGCCTGCCGGGCATAAGGCGGCCCGTGAACTCGTCCACGATGATGACCTCGCCCTGCTTGACGATGTAGTCCACATCCCTTTTAAAAAGGGTGTGGGCCTTCAGGGCCTGGTTGACATGGTGCAGCATTTCCATGTTTTTGTGGTCGTACAGGTTGTCCACACCAAGGCCCCCTTCGACCACTTTGACGCCCTCTTCCGTCAGTGCCACGGTGCGGGCCTTTTCGTCGATGGTATAATGATCCTCCTCCCTGAGCCGGGGGATGACCACGTCCACCTGATAGTACAACTGGGTGGATTTTTCCGCAGGGCCGGAAATGATCAAAGGCGTTCTGGCTTCGTCAATCAGGATGCTGTCCACTTCGTCCACGATGGCGAAGTGGTGGTCCCTTTGTACGAAATGCCCCCGGGAATACTTCATGTTGTCGCGCAGATAATCAAAGCCGAACTCATTGTTGGTGCCGTACGTGATGTCTGCGGCATAGGCTTCCTGGCGTTCATCATCATCCAGGCCGTGCACGATAGTTCCCACAGTCATGCCCAGAAAACGGTAGATCTGCCCCATCCATTCGGTGTCGCGCGTGGCCAGGTAATCGTTCACCGTAACCACATGCACGCCGCGGCCGGTCAATGCATTCAGATAAGCGGGCAGCGTGGCCACCAGGGTCTTGCCCTCGCCTGTTTTCATTTCCGCAATGTTTCCCTGATGCAAGACCATGCCGCCTATGAGCTGAACGTCAAAATGCCGCATTTCCAGGGTGCGGATGGAGGCTTCGCGAACCGCTGCAAAAGCGTCGCACAGGATGTCGTCAAGGGGCTTGCCGTCCGCCAACAGCTTTTTGAACACTTCCGTCTGAGCCCGCAACTCGTCGTCGCTCATGGCTTGGTATTTGGGCTCAAGCTCATTTATCTGATTGACTGTGGGATGGAAAGATTTAATAACCCGGGAATTTTTGGTGCCGAAAATTTTTGCTAGGGTTTCGCCTATCATTGAAAATTTCGCCTTTCAGAATACACGTATTGACTTAACAGGTTATGCTCGTAAAACCGGATGGGCTGAAAGCCGTGGACGCCTTTTCCTTTGGAAGATTGGCATGGCGCCGCCAGTGTGCGAGTGCGTATTGGGGGTATAGCAAAACCATTGCTCCTGCACAAGCCCTTGTTTGGCTTGAAAATCCAAATTTAACAACTGCATACGGTAAAACTTGGTTCGGGCGGGATTCTCCTTCCTATTCCGTATGCAATACCAAACTATAAGCATGGTTTATGGGTTCGGCAATCAGGAAAGCCGTGAAAATGCGCGTATAAATAAAAGAAAAACAGTTCTGAATTGTAGAGGGGATTTAAAATGTCGGGTCGCTGTGCACGAATTTCCTATGCCTTGATGCGGAGCGACCCGACAAATTGTGACGACGCCCATTTTAGCATTGGGCAAAAAAAACTATTCTTCAATATCACCCCAATCATCCCTGTCTTCCATTTTCGCTCCCCATGTTTCGGCATAAATCCCCAATATCACAAATTTCTTAAAACTTGAATACTCCCAATCAAATGGAGATCCAACATAACCATGCTTGACCGGGTTATAATGGATATATTCCACATGCCGGTTGAAATCATTCTGATCTCTTATCAAGTGCTCCCAATAGCGATGCTGCCAAACGCTTTGCTCTTTTCCACGCTCTCGGGATTTGTCCGGCTGGGTGCGAAGTTGCTGGTCGCAATTCTTGGTGAAATGCGTCTTGATCAGCCGCCATCTCGTGGAAAAATCCCTGTCTCCGTCAGGCAGCGTCCAAATGCAATGTAAATGGTCGGGCAATAAAACAAAGGCTTCAATGCGAAAAGGGCGAAAGGTCATGACTTGCTTGAAAGATTCCCGCAGCAGGTCTCGATTTTCGGGGACGCATAAAAATGGTTTTCGCAACCGGGTCACCACCGTAAAAAAATAAGTTCCTCCTCGGATTTTCGCCCGTTTGTATCGCATGAGGATTCCAAGCGCCGTTAAGAAACGGTTAATATGGTCAACTTCATATACCGAAAGATGTCGGGTTGCTGCGCGCGATCGCACTTTGCTGCGAATTCAGATAGGGCGAAATACAGTCTTTAGGATTCAAATGCCATGCCGCCGCTCCGTGTAACCCGACCTACAAAATAATCAATATTTCGAGCAGTTACGTAGGTCGGGTCACGCGGAGCCTTCCGGGAAAAATATAGAATCCGGAAGCGCCCAATCTACCCGAAATGATGTTGAATCCTAAGCCCCCTTGCGGAGCGACCCGACAAATTGCCTCTTTTCGTTCACTTAAGATCACTCCGGTCCTTGAGTTTTTTAAACAAGTCGTTATCATTTTCAATCTTTTTACTATCAGTCAATCCTTCTGCAGATTTGCTTGATATAGTGGGTTGCTTTATCTCCTCTGAGTCCTTCACCTCCTTTTCTGATACCCTGTAAAATGGCAAGACTGTTGACAACAGTGCCGCAATTGCAACGATTCCCATCCCAGTTAAAATCAGTCCGTAAATGGTCGCAAGAATTCCTGAAAAGGTATAACTACCCCTCCAATGCACCTCTCCAGTGACCAAAGCCTTTATTCCTAAAAAAAGGGGGATTGCACCTAAAAGAACTATTCCCAAACATTCCAAAATTATTGCGCAACCACTTTTTCCATGGATGTTGTTTTCCATCAAATACCTTTCGCGACAATTCCAATATGTCGGGTCGCTGCGCGCGATCGCACTTTGCTGCGAATTCAGATAGGGCGAAATACAGTCTTTAGGATTCAAATGCCATATCGCCGCTTCGCGTGACCCGACCTACAAAACCACCAAAAATTCAAGTTGTTATGTAGGTCGGGTCACGCGAAGCATTCCGGGAAAAATATAGAATCCAGAGGCGCCTAATCTACCCAAAATGATGTTGAATCCTAAGCCCCTTTGCGGAGCGACCCGACAAAAGGTTCACTCTTCAAAATCGGGCGCCTCACTCCGGGCCGATTTTTTACTTCCTTCCGACCAATATATACTCCTCAAACGTCAAACGTAGACCCCATTTATTGTGCGGTCAAAGGCGTCAGGGGAGCTACGTACTTGCCCGGCTCAACCAATCCCTGGTGCAGGTTCTGCACCGCGCTCAAGGGCAGCACGCCTGTGGTCTTGAACGGAACCCGGCCGGAAAAAAGCCCTCCGCCCACCAGATGAACCACCCCGCTGGCCTTGTAATCCACGTCTTCCACGGCCTGGCCGGATTGCAACTGAACCAGGAGCTTGGCCAATAAAGGAACCAGGTTGAGATTCGAGGCATGGGCCTCGGCCTCGATAATCTGGGATCCAAACCCTGGAACCTCCGCCTGCTGGCCGGACACAATGCTGATCAGCTTGCTTCCCGAGAGGTAGATGTCCCCTTCCGACCCTGCAATCTGCAACGGGTCGGCGTTCTTATTGATCACGCGCAGTTTCACCTTGAACGAGGTTTCAAATAACGTGGCGTCCTGAACGGCGATACTGGCCAGGGTGACTTCAGGAGCTTTGTACCCCACCCCAAAGCTTGCGCAAGAGGATAAGGCCAGGATGAACAGGCAGACGGTTACAAGAAGAGCGATATTTCTCATTTAGAATCTCCTGATATGCTTGTTTTCCATTGTTTAGGAATCTTTCGTCCAAGAATACCACACGCGCTACTCCGGTCAAGGATTTGGAGCTGCCAAGCGTGAAAACAAGGGTATTTTTCCTGTTGACACGAAAAAGTAACGCTGTTACTTTAACCCATCGTCAATTCGGCCTTGATTGGCGGACCCAAGCTCATTTCTTTAATTTTGACCAAAAAGGAAATTCGCCATGCCCAAGCCCCCGCGCACGCCGCAGGAAGTGGAAGCATTTCGGGAGAACATTCTGGCTCACGCCGTGGAGTTGATCTCCGTGAAGGGCTTTGAAGGCTTCAGCATGCGCAAGTTGTCGGCCAGGCTGGGGATTGCCGCCAAAACCATCTATAATTATTACACAAACAAAGATGAACTTTATTTGGCCATTCTCACCAAGGGATTCAACCGGCTGCATCGCCAATGCGAAAAGGCCCGGGACTCCCGCGACGAACCGTTGGACCGCATCGAGGCCATGGTTTCGGCATTCCTGGATTTTGGGTTGAACGAGTCCAATGCGTACAATCTCATGTTCACATGGCACGTGCCCAAATACAATGATTACGTAGGCAGCGACATGGAGCCGGCCGCCTTGCTTGAGTTGCAGGCCGCTTTAAAAATAGTGGATCTTTTTGCTGACGCCATTGGGGCGTGCGCATCACCCGGCTTCTTCATCCAAGAGGAAGACAGCCGAAAGGTCCTGATTTCCATATTTACGCGTTTGCATGGTTTTATAGCCAGCTATAACAATACCTTGCTTCAATATATGCATTCCAGCCCCATGGATTTGGTTCCCGATATGCGGGAGGAAATCCGGGAAGACTTTTTACGGCGTATGGAGCGGATTCAATTGCCGGAACGCAGCCTTTCCACTGCGTAGGAGACGATTTTTTATGAATGAACCTTTGATTCTGGACATCAAGGGAAATTCCCTGGACGACGGCCCGGGTATACGGTCCGTGGTGTTTTTCAAGGGATGCCCCCTATCCTGCCTGTGGTGCCACAACCCGGAAAGCAAAAGGCGGGAGCTTGAAATCTCCTACGATCCCAAAGACTGCGTGCATTGCGATACATGCATGGAAACCTGCCCGGAGAATGCTCTTTCGCCGGACAACCCATTTTTTATTGATCGAAAAAAATGCACCTTATGCATGCAATGCGTGGAAGCCTGCCCTTCCGGCGCTCTTTCCCGGGTGGGCACGGTCATGGAAATCGACGCTATTGTCCGGGACGTGGCCCGGGACAAGCCCTTTTTCAAAACCTCGGGCGGAGGCGTCACCCTGTCGGGCGGAGAACCCACTTTGTCCATGGACTTCCTGAGCCGCCTTGTCCGGGCCTTTAGGGAGCAGGAAATCCATGTTCTGGTGGAGACCTGCGGCATGTTTCGCATGGAGGATTTTCTGGAAAAAGTTTATCCCCATATCGATGCAATTTATATGGATATCAAGATCATGGACAAGGCTGCCCACCAACAGTATTGCGGGACGTCAAATGAAGTGATCCTGAAAAATTTTAAGGCATTGAACAAGCTGTACCAGGAAGGCGGCGTGGAAATATTGCCGCGTACGCCCTTGATTCCCGGCATTACGGATTCGGACGAAAACATTGGGGCCGTCATCAGCTTTTTGCAGGAATGCGGCGTGAAAAAGGCGGATTTGCTGCCCTACCACCCTTTATGGCAGGAAAAAAATTTTAAGATCGGAATCAAAGACTCCCGGGGCGACGCCCCGGCCATGCAGTCTTTTCTGGATAAAGACAGGCTCCAGGCCTGCCGGGAGGCCTTCCTGGCGGCCGGCATTCAACTGGCGTAACGCCCTATCCGGGCCGCAGCCGCCCATGGAGGAAGATAGCCATGCTGTTTCAATTCCAATCCAATGGTTCGTCAAAACCTGGGTTTTCCTTTACTAACTTGCTTATCAAGAACCTGCTCAGGCTCATGGCCTTGAATTTCAACCTGCGCCCAGGCCTGAACCAGTATCTAAAAAGCGTGGACGGCTGGATGAATTTCAGCGCCAACCTGCGCACGGAAAACAACAGCCTGAACGCCTCCATCGTTTTCAAGGACGGCAAGGCCTTTGTCCCGGCCGTCGCGCCTGATCCTTGCGACATCTCCCTGATTTTTCGGGACGACAAGACCGTGCGCAAGCTCCTGGGAAGCACGCCCACGGAGCAAATTTTCATGCTGCTGAAAAGCGAACTCCGGACCCAGGGCAACCAAACATATCTTAACTTGTTGTTTTTCTATCTTAATTTACTTTTAAAAAAGAAAGCATACAAGCTCATTGAAAAGGAAAAACAGGCCTCTGCCAAACAGGCCAAAGAGCTTGTCCCGGACTCCAAGCCGGAGTTGAGCCATGCCTTATTGGATAGAAAAAACCATCGGCTTAAAGGGCCAAAAGTGGACCCCGGCGTACGTTTTCTGGATGATCCGTACCTGTCCCAATACTCTCTGGAAGATTTTCCCAGGCTGTCCAGGTTCCTGGATATCCACTTCACCCAAAAAGGGGAAATTTGCCCGGAGCGGCCGAAAATCCTGACTGACTGGTTTAAGGAGCACGGGTTTGAAAAAGACGCCTCGGGTAAGGATTGGATACCCGAGCTTCGCCAGGGCCTGGCATTCAAACACCTCATGGAAAACCGCAAGCCCATCATCCGCAAGGACGATCTCCTGGCCGGAACCTCCACGACCAAGGAAGTCGGCGTGATCGTCTATCCCGACGCCCACGGCACCATGCTCTGGGGGGAATTATACACGGTTCCCCATCGTTCCTTAAATCCCTACGATGTTTCCGAGGATACGGTCAGGCTGCTTCATCACGAAGTATTTCCGTACTTTACTCATAGAAACTTCAAGGAATGGGTGAGGTATAATTACCAATCCCCCTTGTGCCAGGCCATAGATGAACGCTACGCAGTATATTTTGTTTGGAAACAAGCCGCTCTGTCCCATACTATCCCGGACTTCCCCAAAATCCTGTCCCTGGGCGCCTCCGGCGTTATTAATGAAATCAAAGGAAAACTGAATCAGGAAGGCTTGTCGGATCGCCAAAAGGGCCTGCTGGAAGGCATGATTCACTCCATGGAAGGCATGATCGCCTATTCCAAAAATCTTTCCGCCCAGGCGGCCGAAGAGGCTGCTCAGGAATCCGATCCCAAACGCAAGGCCGAGTTGGAAAATATCGCCCAGGCCTGCGCCCAGGTGATCGAAAATCCGGCCCGAAACCTGGACGAGGCCGTCAACGCCGTGTGGATCACCTGGGTTGGCATGCATATGGAAAACACCAACGCCGGGCTGTCCATGGGCCGTCTGGATCAATGGCTTCAGCCTTATTATGAAACGGACCTGGAAAAAATCTCCGATGAAAAGGAGCGGGAAGCCTACATCAAACACGCTATTGAGCTTGTGGGGTGCTTGTTTATGCGCTGCACCGACCATCTGCCCCTGACCCCGGACCTGGCCAACTGGTATTTTGGCGGCAGCTCCTCGGATCAGGCCATCACCCTGGGCGGCGTCACGCCCGAAGGCGAGGATGCGGTGAACGACATGACCTACATTTTCCTGAAAGTCACGGAAATGCTGGGTATTCGGGATCCCAACGTAAACGCCCGGTATAACAGGGAGAAGAACAGCGACGTCTACCTTAAGCGTTTGTGCGAGGTTAACCTCATCACGGCGGCCACACCCTCGCTGCATAGCGATCAGGCCGTGATCGAGTCCTTAAAGGAATTCGATTACGCCCAGGAGGATCTGAACAACTGGTCCGCCACCGGGTGCGTGGAGCCCACCTTATCGGGCAGGCATATCGGCCATACCAATTTTCAAATGATGAACATGGTGGCCGCGTTGGAAATGGCCCTGAACAACGGACTTCACCCGCTTATGAACTGGCGCCTGGGGCCTGAAACCGGCGAACCGGCGGAAGGCGCCTTCAAAACCTTTGACGATTTTTTCGAGGCTTTCACCAAACAGTTCGCCTTCCTGATCGATCAATCCGTGGAATACAACAACCTCATGGGGCTGGCCCACCAAGCCATCCGCCCCACCCCGTTCCTGTCCTCGCTCATTGACGACTGCATCAGCACAGCCGCGGACGTCACCCATGGGGGAGCCCGGTACAACAGCTCCGGCGCCGCCTGCATCGGCCTGGCCGACGTGACCGACTCTCTTATGGCCATCAAAAAGCTGGTGTATGATGACAAGTCCGTCAGCTTTGCGGACCTGAAAAATGCCGTGGCCGATAATTTTCAGTCAGAGCCGGCGCTTCACGCCCTGATCACCCACAAGGTTCCTTTGTTCGGGTCGGGCAGCGAGGAAGCCGTGGAAATGGCCAACCGGGTCGCCAAATTCGCTCACGATCATTACGGAACCCACACCAACTACCGGGGCGGTAAGTATACCGTGGGGTTCTGGTCCATGTCCAACCACGTGATATACGGCACACTAAGCGGCGCCCTGCCCTCGGGCAAGCTGGAAGGCAAGCCCTTCACGCCTGGACTAACGCCTCAACCCATCGCTTCGCCCAATCTTTTGGACAACATCCGGGACGTGGCAAGGCTTTCGCCCAAGTACATCACCAACAACCTCGCGTTTAACGTCAAGATCGTGCCCGGACCTAACGACACCCATGAACAAACGGTGGACAACATGTTCTCGTATGTTAAAACCTATTTCGATCTGGGCGGCATGCAAATGCAATTAAACGCCGTCACCTCGGACACTCTCAAGGACGCCATGGCCAACCCGGAGAATTACCGCAATCTTCTCGTGCGGATTTCCGGATATAACGCCTATTTCGTCACCCTGAATCGGGACATGCAACTGGAATTGATCGAACGGGCCCAATACGGGCTATAAGAAGGAATGCTGATGAAAGATCTCCATGGCAAGACAGCCTTTATCACAGGCGGCTCATCAGGAATCGGCCTGGAAACAGCCCGCCTGCTTGCCTCCAAAGGCTGCCATATCGTCCTGTTTGCGAGAAATCCCGAAAAATTGGAAAAGGCCCGCAGCCTTCTCCTGAATTACCGCAAGGCCCTGTCCCAAAAAGTGGAAATCCATACAATGGACGTGACCGACCCAAAGAACGTGGAACAGGCTGTACAAAAAGCCGTGGAAACCGCAGGACCGCCGGATGTGGTCATCGCCAACGCCGGCAAGGGATTCGGAGATCATTTTGAAAACACCCCCTTTGAGGTGTTTGACCAGGTTATGCAGACCAACGTCTACGGCGTACGCAATATGACCGCCGCAACCCTGTCCTATCTGGTGCAAAATCAAGGGCATCTGGTTATTGTAGCCTCCTTGGCAGGCATGGCGGCCTTGCCGGGCTACACTGCCTACGGAACTTCCAAATTCGCCGCCGTGGGCTTTGCAAAATGCCTCCGGCCGGAGCTAAAAACCAAGGGCGTGGGCCTGACCCTGATTTGCCCGCCGGAAGTTTACACCCCCATGGTGGAGGAGGAGTTGAAAACCCTGCCCAGGGAATACCGGGCCGTCAAGCTCATGGCCGGCATCGAGCCGTTGGAAAAAGTGGCGCGGGACATTGTCCGGGGGATCGAAAAAAATCGGTTTGTGGTCATCCCAGGCTTCATGGCCAAGATGTCCTATTACATCGTCAAGCTCTTCCCTGGTCGGACCAGTAACTGGGTTACTGATCTGATGGTCCGACAACTCGCCCAAAAAGGATGAAGACTAAAAAAACGCCTCCGGCGGCCAACTTTTTATAAAAAGTTAGCCGCCGGAGGCAAGATCTTCCTTCTTTTGTGGTTCCGCAGTTTTTCTTTTCGTTCTATCCGTTTTTTCGCCCCTATTTTTTCAGTCTCGCTTTTACTGACTCGGCGTGGGCGGTGAGGCCTTCCACCTCGGCCAGGCGAATGATGTCCTCGGCCTCCTCATCGAACGTCTCCTTGGAATAGTGCAGGAGGCTGGTTTTCTTGAGGAAGTTGTCCACGTTTAAAGCAGAGGAAAAGCGTCCTGTGCCTTGGGTGGGCAAGACGTGATTGGGTCCTGCCACGTAGTCTCCTACGGGCTCGGGAGTGTACTGGCCCAGGAACATGGCGCCTGCGTGCTTGATTTTGGGGAAGTAGGCGAAGGGGTCTTCCACCAGGAGTTCCAAGTGTTCCGGGGCGATGGCGTTGGACAGGTCCGCGGCCGCGTCCAGGTCGTCCACCACAAAGGCCACGCAGTTTTTTTGCACTGATGCTTCGGCGATTTCCCGGCGGGAGAGCTTGGCCACCCGTTCGTACAGGGCTTTTTTGGCGTTGAGGGCGATTTTTCTTTTTGTGGTCACCAGGATGGAGCTTGCCATGGGATCGTGCTCAGCCTGGGAAAGAAGGTCGGCCGCTATGCAGTCAGGGTCGGCGGTGTGATCCGCGATGACCAGGACCTCGCTGGGGCCTGCGATCATGTCGATGCCCACGGTTCCGGCCACCAGGCTCTTGGCGATGGTCACGTAAATATTGCCAGGGCCCACGATGACGTCCACAGCCTTGATGGTTTCGGTGCCGAAAGCCATGGCTGCGATGGCCCATGCGCTGCCGATTTTATAGACCTCGTCGATTCCTGTAAGATGGGCCGCCGCCAGAAGATAGGGGTGCACGGTTCCGTCCGCCCTGGGAGGGGTGACCATGATCACCCGCTCCACGCCGGCGATTTTTGCGGGAACCCCGCCCATGATGACGGAGGAAACCAAGGGCGTACTGCCGCCCTGCCCTCCCGGCACGTACACGCCCGCCGCGTCCACGGGGCGTATCATCTGGCCTAAAACCGTGCCCGGCCTGTCCGTGGTGATCCAGGACTTGGGAAGCTGCCTGCGATGAAAATCCGCCACATTGCGATGAGACCGTTCCATGGCTTTTTGAAAATCGGGATCGACCTGAGCCAGGGCGTCTTTCATTTCCTGGTCGGTCACCCGCATGGATTCCACGGTCATGCCGCCGGCGTCAAAACGGTTGGAGTAGTCCACCACCGCCTGATCGCCGTTTTTCCGCACGTCTTCCAAAATTTTGGATACGGCTTTCACGTCCTTGACCCGGAACGAGACGCCCCGGTCCACCATGGACTTAAACCGTTTTTCCGCAGCCTGGGAAGGATACTGGTAGATTTTCATATTCGTCCTCGCAAATAAAATTTGCCCCGGCGCTTATCAATGCCGGGGATGATAGCGTTCGTGAATTTCAATCAATCGCTCTCTTGCCACGTGTGTGTATATCTGGGTGGTGGAAATGTCAACGTGCCCAAGCATTTCCTGGACCACCCGAAGGTCCGCGCCGCCTTCCAGCAAATGGCTGGCGAAGGAATGCCGCAAGGTGTGGGGCGTGATATTCTTGGTTAATCCGGCCTTTAGGGCGTATTTCTTCAACAGTTTCCAGAAGGCCTGGCGGGTCATGGGCCGCCCGCCCCTGACCACGAACAAAAACTCGCCCGGTTTGCCTTTCAAGAGGATGGGCCGGTCGTGATCCATGTAGGTTTTGATCTTTTCCCTGGCCTGCCTGCCCATGGGCACGATGCGCTCTTTGGAGCCTTTCCCCATGACCCGGACGAATCCCGCATCCAGATGAATGTCCTGCACTCTCACATTGATCAGTTCGGAAACCCGCAGGCCCGAAGCGTAGGCAAGCTCCATCATGGCCCTGTCCCGCGCCCCCAGGATATCCATCTCGTTGGGCGCCTCCAGCAATTGCTCTATCTCCTCCACGGAAATCACGTCCGGCAGATGCAGCCCGGTCTTAGGCAGATCCACCAGCTTGGCTGGATTGTGTTTGATGATTTTTTCCTGCTCCAAAAAGGAAAACAAGCCCCGGATAGCCACCAGATGCCGCGCCCTTGTGCGAGCGCCCAGGCCCTGGGCGCGAAGATCGATCAAATGCTGGACGATGTCCGGGGTGTCCGCCTTGGTCAGGTCATCAATCTGCCTTTCCTGAAGAAAGTCGGTGAAAACGCCCAGGTCTTTGCCGTAGGCCTCCAGGGTGTTTTGGGCCAGGCCTTTTTCCACCAGGAGGTAGTTCATATACTGGTCGATCAGAATGTGGGATGCGGACATGGCGGCGCCTTTGCTGGTATATCTTCGGGCGGATGGACGGAGTCGTTATTTGTTTGCCCCGTCTTGTTCACAGCGCCCGTATGCATTCCCACGCGAAGCATGGGAATGAGAAATTCGGATTGGGAGGATTGTATCTTAATCTTTAAAATGTGGCAATTACAGGTTGGACTACAGGTTGGATTGTTTAGATGTTTTGAATTTTGCAGAGGGGCTGCGGCGCGGCAGCCCCTCTACTTCATTTCATTCCAAACCCGGGCCGAAAACCTTGATCATGTCGTCGTCGGTCAGGCAGCGTTCAGAATCGTCGGGCTGCATGGCGTCGCCCTCCATTTTCCGGCGGTTATAGTCCGGAGAAAGCACCTCATTATAGTATTCGTGTTGAATCATGAGATTCATGATTTCCGTGGTCCCGGTCCAGATCATGCCAAGACGGGTGTCCCGGACCGCTCGTTCTATGGGGTAGACGTCCGTGTATCCTATACCGCCCATAATCTGCATGGCGTCGTTAACCACGTCCCAGGCGGACTCGGTGGCGAAACGCTTGGCTTCGGAGACTATCCTGCGCATGTTGGGATAGTTCCCGTCCACGGCTTTGGCCGCCATGTATGTCAGGCCCCGTGCGGCGTCCAGCTTTGTGATGGACTCGGCCACTCGAAAGCTGATTCCCTGGTACTTGCGGATTTCCTTGCCGAAGGTGCGGCGTTTGTCCGAATAGCGCACGGCCAGATCCAGGGCGCCCCATACGCCCAGGCACCCGGCGGCGGAGGTGAGCCGTTCGGGGATCATCATTTGATGAAAGCATAAGGCGCCGCCGTGCAACTGGCCCACCAGGTTTTCCTTGGGGACTTTCACGTCCCGAAAAACCAGCCTGCCCGTTCCGCCGCCCCGGCATCCCATAAGGCCGAAGAGGTATTCGGTCTCCACGCCCGGCCCTTTTTCCACGATAAACAGGCTCAAACGGCTGTACTTGTGGGCCTCAGGATCGAAATTCGTCCTGGCGTAAACCAGAAAGAAATCCGCGCCGTCCGCCCCCACCACAAAGCGCTTCATGCCGTTTAACAGAAAATAGTCCCCCTTGTCGTCCGCACGGGTCATGGCGCCGAAAAAGTCCGACCCTCCCCGGGGCTCGGTCAGGGCCTCGGCGGCCACCAGCTTGCCCTCGATATAGGGCTTCAGAAATTTTTGCTTTTGCTCCTCCGTGCCGAACTTGTTCAATGCCTCTCCCACAATGGAGGGCATGACAAAGGCGCAGCCCAAAGCCATGCCCAGGCACCCGATTTCCTCGGTGGCCGCCACGTCCGCAACCCAGGACATGCCCCGCCCTCCATATTCCTTGGGGAAACGAATGCCCCGAAGCCCCCGTTCCGCCAATTTTTCCACAAACTCCCGGGGATAGACGATTTCGTCATTATCCAGCTTTCTCAGGAAATCGCCGGAGATTTCCTCGCGGACGAACTCCCTGGTTTCCTTTTTGAGTTCCTGTTCTTCGGGGGTGAGTAAGAAGTCATACATAAGCGCCTCCTTCAGCATATTAATCTTAAAGTTAACTTTAAGCATCCGGCGCGACGATATGGGCGACGCGTCAATGGCCCCATGGGGCGCCCCGGATAAAAGGACTGCTATGTAACTGGTTGGAAGATTAAAAAAGACCTGTGCGCCGGAATACCGGTTGTGAGTCCGGCGGCCTGACGACTGGAACAAGAATACTCTTTCATCGGCAAGCTATCAAGACATTTTACGGTTTGATTGCATTTTCAGAAAATCCCTCCAACCGGCAATATCAAGTTGCAATCATTCCGCCAAATTCAGTAATGATTTCAGGAGGAAGCGATACTTATCTCAGCTTTCCCCTATGAAAGTTATTCGCTTTCGCAGAGATAAATTCATGTCCCCGGAAATCTCGCCGCCATTGGGTTTAATCACCCTCTCCCCTCTGTTCGCACTTGACGGGTCTCATTTCCTTTTTGATATGGCGAGGGCTTTTTTTCTTGCCATAAGGGCTTGGGGTTTTGTTTATTTGGATAAGGAAGAAGGGGACTGTATTTTGCGGGAATCGTGAAAATGCTTTCCCGTATTTGGTTGACATTCCCTGGAAGCTGTGATTAATGGGAAGGGCTTTCTCCATCATTTGATGGAAAGGGGCTTTCAGTTGAGCAAGTGGACGATTTCATCCGGTTTGAAGGCCCTCATATTGCTCCGCAAAGCATTGGTACAAGAAGGCTTTGGCTTGTTACTAATATAAATTGACCTGGCAAACAATAAAACATGGACCGCAACATTAAAGGAGCTTAACATGGACAAGAAAGTAACCGTGATTGGCGGTGGAAACGTTGGCGCAACCGCAGCTCAACGGCTGTGTGAAAAAGAACTGGCCGACGTGGTGTTGATCGACATTATGGAAGGCATGCCCCAGGGCAAGGCGCTGGACCTGACCGAAGCGGCGCCCATCGAAAAGCACGACGCCTCCGTAACGGGCGCCAACTCCTATGAAATGTCCGCCGATTCCGACGTGGTGATCATCACCGCCGGCATTCCCAGGAAGCCGGGCATGAGCCGGGATGATCTTCTGAGCACCAATATGGGGATCATGCGCCAGGTGACCGAGCAGGTGGCCAAATACAGCCCCAACGCCAAAATCATCGTGGTGAGCAACCCTTTGGACGCCATGTGCCATGTGGCTTATGAAGCCTCCGGATTCCCCAAGGAACGCGTCATGGGTATGGCCGGCGTTTTGGACTCCGCGCGTTTTCGCGCTTTCATCGCCATGGAGCTGAACGTATCCGTGGAAAACACCCACGCATTCGTGCTGGGCGGCCACGGCGACACCATGGTTCCCCTGCCCCGGTACTCCACCGTGGCAGGCATTCCCATCACCGAGTTGATGCCCCAGGATCGCATTGAGGCCCTGTGCAAACGCACGGCCACGGGCGGCGCAGAAATCGTGTCTCTGCTCAAGACCGGGTCCGCCTACTATGCTCCTGCATCCGCAGCCGTGGAAATGGCCGAAGCCATTTTAAAGGACAAGAAAAAAATCCTGCCCTGCGCGGCCATGCTGAGCGGCCAATACGGCATCAACGACCTGTTCATCGGCGTGCCCGTCAAACTTGGCGCCGCCGGCATTGAGGAAATCGTTGAAATCAATCTTACCGAGGACGAAGACAAGGCCCTGAAGCACTCCGCTGCGGCCGTCCAGGAATTGGTGGACACCATGAAAAAGCTGTAATCTTTTTCAAACATAGTCTGTAAAATCAAAATGGGGAGGACGAGCGTCTTCCCCATTTTTTTGCGCCCATAAGACTGTCTTCTACCAAGTTGTGTTCGAACGAATAAAATTTTTCCAAGGTGAGTCCAAAATGACGCTGGATCCCGGCTTGCGGGCGAACCTGAAAAACGGATCGCCCTTGCCGGGATGACGATTTATGCCGTAGCCTATGATGGGTGGCCCAGGCACAGCAGTACCGTGCCTGGGCCACCCTGCCGTCGTCGCTTTTTGTCATTCCCGGAAACGGGGACCCAGTGTCGTTGCGGAATAGCGGCTGGAGATGGGTTGCAATTTTTAAACATCAATGAACAAATGACTCGAATGACGGCGCTTGAATATTATTTATCGGGTCGATATTACCCCTTTATCGAATCCACCAAAAGCTGAGGATTGGACCCGCCCAGGACCTGCAGCACCTTCACATCCCGCATGAGCTTTTCCAAACCCTGTTCGTGCATGTATCCGTAACCGCCATGAATTTGTATGGCGTCCACCACAACGTTAAAGGCCGCATCGGTGCAAAAGGCTTTGACGTGCGCGGCATGGACGCCGGATTTTTCGTCGAAATAGGCGTACAAAAAGGCTCTGGCCGCGTCCAGGTTCATGCGCATGGCGCCCAGCATGCGCCGGATTTCCTGGTGTTGGATGATGACCTTGCCGTATTGATACCGCTCCCTGGCGTAGGCCAGGGCTTTGTCGTAGGCCGTTCGGGCCGCGCCCAGGGCGGCTGCGGCGGTCAAAACATACAGGAGGTCAAGGGTCAGATTTTTAAGGGATTGCGACTTTTTAGGAACTTTGATCACAGTGTTGGAGGATAGTTTTACATCTTCAAAAGATATTGAATGGAAGGGGTTGATTTTCAGGCCAGGAAGCTCCAGGTCAGGCCCTAAAGATACGCCCGGCGCGTCCAGAGGTGCGATAAGGCAGAAGTCTTCCTGATTGTCGGCTTTTGCAAAAACGCACATCCAGTCAGCGTAGGAGGCGTTAGCGCTCAGGGAGGATCGGCCGTTCACAACCAGACTTTTGCTTTTTAGGGTTAGGGTCAATGCACATTCCGGATCAAAGACTATTCCTACGATTCCCCTGCCCGTCTCTTTGATTACGGACTCCCACAATTCGGTTTGCTGCTCTTCCTCCGCAAATTGCACGGGAAATAGCCCCGCAAAATGATGGAGAAATACGGAAGCCGCCCCCGGACAATGGCGGGCCAGGGCTTCCACGGCCATGGCCTGGCAAAGGGGATCGTATCCCACGCCCTGAAACTTTTCGGGGACGGGGATGAGAGGCAGGTCCAAGGATCGGCTTTTTTTCCAGAACCCCAGCAAATGCTTGGGATCGGGATGGAGGTCCCATTCCAAAGCGGGTTCGCGCAATTCCCGTCCGGCGAATTTTTCAATCTCTTTAACAACCTGCAAATATTCCTTGGGAAAATCCATTCCACATCTCCTAATTCAGGAAATCCGCTAAAGCAGCCGACCGATTTCTTCATGGAAAAGGTCAAGCAGATTGGCCTGGTTGGAGCCCTCGTAAATCTGGGTGACCTTGGCGTCCCGAAAAGATTTTTCCATGCCGAATTCCCGGGACATGCCCTCCAGCCCTACAATGTCCAGAACCCGAGAGCTTGTCTTCATGGCGAGATCGGTTCCCGCAACCTTGAGTGCCGATCCATGCCTGACGAATTCGTCCAGAACCTTGCCGGTGACGATTTTTTTCTTGAAGATGGACCCGGCCTCCGAAGCCGGGGCGCTTTTCGCCAAGGCCTGCAGGGAATCGGACAACAAGAGTTTGTCAGGCAGGCATGCGGCCCCTTTAACGGCCGGAGAATCGAACAGCTTCCATACGTGGAAGGCGTCCAGAGCCATGGCGAAGTTGTAGGCTGCAGCCCGCACCATGTGGAGATCCTTAAGCATGTCCGCCAGGGCGAACCGCACCCAGTCCTGGTCGATCAACCGGCCTTGGGGCGTTTGCTTGTCTGCGGAGTAGCGGATGCACCGCTCCAGGGCGCCGCGGGCTATGCCCATGCCGCACAAGCCCACAAAGCCTCTGGTTATGGATAGAATTTCCCGGGTGTGGTCGAAACCTTTGCCGGGCTGAGCCCAGACGTCAGCGTCGGGAACAAAAACCCGCTCGAAAAAAAGTTCGGCGGTCTGGCTGGCTTTTTGGCCGCACTTTCGCTCCACCCGGCCTACGGAAAAACCGGGCGCGCCCGTTGGTACATGAAAGGTCGCCATGGATTCCAGGGGATGTTCCGGATCCACGGGCATGTTTACAATGACGTAGTGGGCCAGGCTGCCGTTGGTGATAAAGCATTTTACCCCGCTCAGGCTGTATCCGCCCTGGACTTTTTGAGCGTGACAGGAAGGGCGCATGGCTTCCATGCCCCGGGCGTCTTCCATGTCCGTGCCGGCGCCCGGTTCGGTAATGGCCCAGGAGTAGAACAAAGGGGCGCCTGCCTGCTGGGCCTGGAGCATTTTTTTGATCATGGAAAGCACAATGCCGGTTTTGCACTCCACCATGGCGCCCAACACCCCGAACGTATTAAACAGGATATTGGCTGTACTGCCCATGCAGGCGCTGGAGAACTCTTCCACGGCGGCTGCATTGGCAAGGGCGCTCCACCCCAGGCCGCCCATTTTTTCCGGCAGGCAGGCTATGGTGAATTTTTCCCGGTTGGCGGCATGCCATAAATCCCAGTCAAAATAAGCGGGGTCCTGGCTGCATTTCTTGTCAGTTTCCAAAGAACGAGGTAAAATGTGATTTACGGCGAATTTTCGGGCGGCCGCTTGGGCATTTTCCGCGCGGGCGATGTATGCGGGATGCTTTTCACCCAGCTTGCCCAGGCCCGGAAGATTGACCATCAGGTCAATCTTCGGCGAAAACAAACCGTAAGGAGGGGGCGAAAAATTCATAATTCCTCCGTATACTATGAGGGAAAACTTTAAGGCCTTGAAGTTTTACTCGGATGATATATAGCCTTATTATGCAAGATCCGTCAACAGCTATACCCTAAAATAACAGGAGGCGAAGCCATGGGACCTAAAGTGCTGATTGCACTGGCGCTGGCCGGAGGCCTGTTTTGGGCGTCCGCCGTTTTGGCGGGCGGGAACGCCCCAGGCCCCGATTATCAAAAACTGCGTGAACAGATGGTGTATAGTCAGATTGAAAAACGGGGAGTAAAAGATGCCGGGACTCTCGCCGCCATGCGCAAGGTGGAACGGCGCCTTTTCGTCCCCGAGTCCTATCGCAGTCAGGCGTACAACGACTACCCCCTTCCCATAGGAGAAGGCCAAACCATATCCCAGCCGTACATCGTGGCGCTCATGACCCAGGTTTTGGAATTGGACGGATCGGAAAAGGTGCTGGAAATCGGGACAGGCTCGGGATATCAGGCTGCGGTTTTGGGGGAATTGGCCCGGGAAGTGTACACCATGGAAATCGTGGAGCCCCTGGGGGAACGAGCCGCGAAAATTCTGGCCCAACTGCATTACGACAATGTGAAGGTGAAAGTCGGGGACGGGTACAAAGGCTGGCCCGAACATGCTCCGTTTGATGCTATTATCGTCACTTGTGCGCCTACGGACATCCCCGCGCCTTTGGTGGAGCAACTGGCTGAAGGGGGCCGCATGGTCATCCCCGTGGGCGAGGCGGGAAACCAAAATCTGGTATTGCTGACGAAAATCAACGGCAAGGTCAAAGAAAAGAAGATCATCCCCGTGCGCTTTGTTCCCATGACCCGGGAAAACGGGAGCGTGTATTAGGTTACGCGTCCTTTTTGTTAGTAAATGGTTTTACAGCGTTTCCGTATTGCTAATGCGCCGTATGTTGAGGTATGTTCTTACTTAATTTTTAGAGAAGACCAACACTTAGAATAAGGAATTTGGGAATGAGACTGGTAAGATTTGGAGAAAAAGGCAAGGAACGCCCAGGTCTGCTCAAATACGGCCGCATTGTGGATTTGAAAAAACAGTTCCATGACGTTCCGGATATCGGACGGGAATTTTTCGAGCAAGGATGGATGGAAAAATTAAAAAACTGGACCGACGCAGGCGTGACCATGGACGTCCGGCTGGGGCCTCCCTTGGCCAATCCGTCCAAGATTATCTGTCTTGGCAAGAACTATGAGGACCACGCCAAGGAAGGCGGCATGTCCGTACCGCCCGCCCCTCTGCTCTTTTGTAAAACCGCCAATACCGTCAACGGCCCCTCGGACCCGGTGCTGATCCCTGCTTGTTCCGGCCAAATCGATTGGGAAGTGGAACTGGCCGTGGTAATCGGCAAACAGGGTAAGCGAATATCCAAGGAAAAGGCATTGGATCACGTCGCCGGCCTTATGATTTTAAACGACGTGTCCGGCCGGGAGGCCCAGTTTGGAGACAAGCAGTGGTTTCGCGGCAAGTCCTTCGACACATTCGCTCCCATGGGCCCCGCCATCGTGACTCTGGACGAAATTGAGGACATCAACAATCTGGAGCTGGAAGCCATCGTGAACGGGGAAGTCATGCAGCAGGGCAATACCAAGGACCTGATTTACGACATCCCTTCCATCATAGAATACATCAGCCAGGACATCACCCTGCTTCCCGGAGACGTCATCTCCACGGGCACTCCATCCGGGGTGGGCATATTCCGCGATCCTCCCATTACTCTTAAGGCGGGAGATAAGGTTGTGTGCCGCATCAAGGGCCTGGGAGAGTTGGAAAACACCTTTGTGACCGAATAAGTAACTCTATTTGCAAAGGTTCCGATTAAGCCGGGGGCCGGTCGCAAAAAGCGGCGGCCCCCGATTGATTGAGACGGAGGAATTTTTTCGCATTGTGTTGCAATACGCCCCGTTAACGGGATTTATTTTTCGTTGCTTAAAAAAGATACCCGCCCCTGTTTCTAATAATCCGTTTCAAATTTCAAAAGCGTATAAATTGTTATTTTAAAAACTTACCCTTGACCGGCCTTTAACGGCCGACGTATAACTCGCCTGCGGGATCATGATTTCCCGTTATGGCACGCTCTCTGCTATTTTAACCATTGGTTGACTGGTTGGATATTTCTGGTAATGTCCGCCCATCGAGTAAAGCGTATAGCGCCAATTGGTTATCATGAGCAAGGATTACCGCGGAAGCCGAACCAATGTGATGAACGGTTCGCTTTTCCCCGGAAATATAATTGTTGCACCCCGGGCATGTGGTTCAAAACGTCAACTTGCTGGATTCCCGGGAAAGTATGTTGAGGGAGTAGGATTATGAGCGGCATGTCACAAGCAAATTTAATGGGTCAGATTTTGAAGGAAACGGCCGAGGCGGCTCCGGACGCTCCGGCTTACTATTTTTACGGCAGGGAAATCAGTTTTAAGGAAATGGACGACTTGTCGGACAAGTTGGCCTACGGGTTTTTAAAAGAGGGGATTTTAAGGGGCGACAGGATTGGAATCATCGCCCTGAATCAGCCGGAATGGCTGGCGGTGTATTTTGCAGCAGCGAAAATCGGCGCGTCTGTGGTGGGTTTAAGCCCCAGGCATCCTGCTCCGGAATTGCTCAAGCTGGTGCAAAGGAGCCGGCCCCGCGCCATTGTCAGCCTGAAAAACGTGGGCGACACGGACTATGTGGAATTGCTCGAACAGAACAAAGACAAGGTGAAAGGCCTGGAGTTCTGCTATTTTATCGGCGGTGAAGGCGCCAACGGCTGCAAGAGTCTGGAATCCCTCATGGAGGAGGAGCCGGATCAGGAGCTTTTGACGGCGGCCTACGCCCAAGTGGAGCCGGAAGACGAAATCATGTTCGCCTTCACCTCCGGAACCACGGGCCAGCCCAAAGCGGCGGCCATCACCCATAAAAGCCAGATAGCGTCGGCAAGGGCGCAGACCAAGCATGTCAGGGTGACTTCCAAAGACGTCCTCATGCTTACCCAGCCCCTCTCCCATGTGGGCGGCATCACCATCGGCATGGCCTCCATGCTTCTGGCCGGCGGCCCCACGATTCTCATTCCGGTGTTTCTGCCGGAGGAGGTTTTGAACCAGGCCGCGGAATACCATCCCACCATCATCGGCGGATTTCCCACCACCCACCACATGCTCATGGCCCATGAAGGCTTTGACAAAATGGACGTCTCCAATATCCGGGTGGTAATCACCGGCGGATCCAATGCCGAGCCCGACCTGGTGGAGCGCCTGCATCAAGCCTACCCCGAATCCACCATCATGAATCTCTACGGGCTCAGCGAATCTTCCGGCGGGGCTCTCATGACCCCATGGAACTGCCATTACACCATGGTGGGGCGCACAGTCGGCAAGCCTTTCCCGGGATTTGACGTTAAAATTGTGGGCATGGACGGCCGGGAGCTTCCGGTCAACGAAACCGGCGAAGTGTGGCTTAAGGGGGACTGCGTGGTCACCGGCTACTTTGACATGCCGGAGGAAACCGCCAAGACCTTTGACCAGACCGGATGGCTGCGTACGGGCGACATGGCCTATAAGGACGAGGAAGGCTTTATCATTCTCATGGGGCGCCGCACGGAAATGTACATCCAGGAAGGATTGAATGTATTCCCCGTGGAGGTGGAGGACATTCTTTCCACCCATCCTGCGGTGGACATGGTGGCCGGCATCGGCATTCCCGATCCCGTTTACGGAGAGGTTGGAAGATACTACGTGGTTCCCAGTCCGGGTTCCGAGACCAACGAGGATGAACTCAGGTCATTCTGCATCCAGAGCCTTGCGGATTATAAGGTGCCCAAGCAGATTGTTTTCCGGCAGGATCTTCCCATGACCGCCTTGGGCAAGATTAAAAAGTCGGACTTACGCAGAGAGTTTGAAAATACGGGCAAATAGCCCGCTTGCTGAATTTATACAAACAAAACCGTTCTCCGGCGCCGTTTGACGGCCCTGAGAACGGTTTTTATTTTTGGGATTTGAATTATTTTTTATTGATGATGGAAAGAATGTCTTCGATCTTGTGCGCGTAATAAGCTGCAATGCCGCTCCGCTGAAGCTCCAGCATGTCCTCCATCTTTTCCTCGGTTACGGCGTAATCGTACTCCTCGGAAACGATCTGATCCGTGGCGATGAGGCTCTCCCGGGTGTGGGCCGGCAGAAGCCACCAGGCCAAACGGTTGCGGAACCTGGCGGTAAGCCGCGTCCGGGTGTACTTGATGTCCAGAAAATAGGCGTTGTTCTCCCGCGGGTCCACCTCCACCGATACTTTCGGCGAAGCCACTCCGGCTAACTCCACGTAGGCCTCGGCCATTCCAATCCACGACAGGATCATGAAATAGGTGATGATCGCCTCAGGCTTATGGGTTTTGCGAATGCGCAGCCATCCCGGCTTGTTGATCAGAATCTCCACCTTTTTAATGCGTGTGTACTTCTCGTGGATTTCCGGCGCCCGGCCCAATACAGGCCCCACGCCCAAAAAAGGCACGAGCAGGGAATTTTTAACAAAAGCGCCGCAGTTGGGCGACCACCTGCCCACTTTGTAGCCAAGCATAGGGTCGTCAATCAGAGCTTCCAGACTGGATGTGATGTCCGCAACCAGCCGGTTGGAAATCCAGAGCCTGGGATTGGTGAGGTGGCGTAAGCAAACCTGTTCAGGAATCTTTCCTGGCGCCGGCCGAATAAAGTACTCATTGTGCTCGGAGATGCGCGATACAAGCAAGTCCAGATCAATCTCCGGGTGAACGTTAGCAACGTAATTCAGAATGATGCTGGTGTACGACGTGGACACTTCTCGTGGTTCCGGCCGAGTCATAATTGACCGGGAACCGGGCTGGAACTGGTAGAACATAACTCCCTCGTTTACCAAAACAGACTGAAAAAGGAAGGGCTTGCAATGGGCGGTTAATGCTTCCCCTTGCCTCCGCAACAATTGCAAAACCTAGCACATCAATGCCGCCGCTTTATAACATGGGGGCCTGGCAGGCGCTTTTTCAAAGAATACGCTTATGCAGCTTGATCCTCTCAACCGAACTCTCCCTGAAACAGATTAAGGTTGAATGCGAGTTAATAATATTGACCGACTTTAGGTCTCACAATCGGAAAAATAAAAGTTTTAACGAATAATGAAATTCTGTGCATTTTTGATGATATAAAAAAACACAACGATACTTGACTCTAATCTGCACAATAGCCATTCCTCTGACTTAGTTAGTATGCGTCGCTTTTGGTGCGGATTTTAGCGTCCGATGTACGTGATTACCTACAGTTTCAATGAAATTACTTTCAAAATGTCTAATCCCCTTTCATAAACTTTGCCTTTACGGACGCCTGCCGTTGATATATATTGTTCAAGTAAACGGCGAAGGGCAGCTTCTTTTCCGCCTTTTAAGACACCCGGCAAGCATTACGGATGGAAAAATTTGCTTTTTCGATTTTTGTATCGTAATATTTAGCATCCGTAGAAATATCGCACCGCTTCCAAACACAACAGGGGGGATCAGGCCATGCAGGCAACCAGGGAAGACGCGAATAAAACCCGGTACGTAGCGGGGCAAAAGCAAGGACATTACGAAAGCTATTTTTTAAGGGCCAACCATCCTGCAAAGCCGCAGGCGTTTTGGATCCGGTACACCATCTTTTCGCCCAATGACGAACCGGACAAGGCCATCGGCGAAGTATGGGCCATGGTCTTTGACAAGGAAACCGGCAAGCATACGGCCGCCAAGAACGAGGTTCCCATTACCCAAACGTCTTTTTCCAAAAGCGGGCTGCAATCCAAAATCGGGGATTGCACCCTGGATGGCGGGGCGCTTAAGGGCAGCGCCAAGACAGGCGGCAATGAAATTTCCTGGGACTTGGTCTATACAGGATACGCCCCTCCCCTGCTTCTGCTGGCGGAGAAATTATACGAGGCCGGGCTTCCCAAGGCCAAAGCCTGCGTGCCCCTGCCTTTTGCCTCCTTTTCCGGAGCAATCACGGTGAACGATCAGGAATGGAAGTTGGAGGAGTGGATCGGAAGCCAGAATCATAACTGGGGGACCAAACATACCGATCTTTACGCCTGGGGACAGGTGGCGGGGTTTGATAACAGCCCGGACAGCTTTTTGGAGCTTGCCACAGCCCGGTTGAAGTTCGGGCCTGTCTGGACGCCGTACATGACAGTGGTGGTGCTTCGCCACAAAGGCAAAGAGTACGCTTTGAACACCATTCCCCAAAGCCTGAAGGCGCAGGGAAAATTTGACTATTTCACCTGGAATTTCAATTCCAAGAGCAAGGATTTCTCCATCAAGGGCCGTGTGGAGGCCCAGGTTGAGGATTTTGTGGGACTCACCTATTACAATCCTCCCGGCGGAGTGAAGCATTGCCTTAATTCAAAAATCGCCCGATGCGAAATCGATCTCATAGACAACTACGGCGAGACGGCCCATTTGTACACCAATAACCGGGCGGCCTTTGAAATCCTGACTGATAAAAGAGACCACGGGGTGAAAATTATGGTATAAGGGCGGCGATTAAAACCGCCAGCCGAAGGAGCCACCCTGTGCCCATGTGGATTCTCGCCCCCCTGGCCTTGCTTGGGGGGCTTTTTTTGATCAAATTCGTCTATGTGGTTTGCACCGCCATGGTCTTGCCCAAAACCCGGGGCGCCTTGTTTGTGGCAACGCCCCAAGCCAGGGTGAACGCCTTTCTGGAATCCATGCCCATGGAGGAAAACGCCTTGTTTATAGACTTGGGATGCGGGGACGGCCGGGTGATTTCCGGCGCGGTGAAAAAATACGGAGTCCGGGCCGTGGGCTATGACCTAAATCCCTTGGCGCTCCTCACTGCTAAAGCTCGCAATCTTTTTCTATCCAAAGCAAAAATCAAGGCGCGGGACTTCTTCCGGGCCGACCTTTCCCAAGCGGATTACGTTTTTTGCTACCTCTTTCCCGACGTCATGCACGACCTCTCCCAAAAACTAAAGCAAGAACTCAAACCCGGCGCCAAGGCGGCCTCCGCCAATTTCCCCCTGCCCGGCTGGAGCCCTTACTCCGTAATCAAGCCCAAGGGCGCCTTGAACCACGATCCCATATATTTGTATGAGGTGGAAGAATAGATTTTTCCCGTGTGTGTAAAAAATCCCCTGGACAAAAAAGGCCAAAGCCATGATGATATAAGGGTTTAATCAACCTTTCATCAAACGGCTTTTCGCCCAAAAACAACGGAGAGAAAACCCATGAAATTTAAGGACATCCTTTTCGAAACCCAAGGACGGGTCGCAATCCTGACCCTGAACATGCCGGAGACCAGAAACGTCATCACCAACGCAAACACCATCCAGGAGATCGAAGAGGTCTGCCGGATGATCAATAACGATATTGACGTGCGGGTACTGATTATCACCGGTGCGGACCCGGCCTTTTCCGCTGGCGGCAACGTGAAGGAAATGGCCAAAAAAGAAGGGATGTTCGCCGGCAGCCCGTCCAAGCTCATGGAAGGATACAGAAAGAACGTCCAGCGCATTCCCATGGCCATACACGGCTTGGAAGTCCCGACCATTGCGGCGGTGAACGGGCCGGCCATCGGCGCCGGCTGCGACCTGGCCCTCATGTGCGACATGCGGGTGGCTTCCACCAAGGCCAAATTCGGCGAAACCTTTCTGAACGTAGGCATTATTCCGGGCGACGGCGGAGCTTATTTTCTGCCTCGCGCCGTGGGCATGGCAAAGGCCTGCGAAATCACCTTTACCGGCGATATCATTGACGGTCAAAGCGCTATGGATATAGGCATGGTCAATTATGTGGTGGAGCATGATCAGCTTATGGAAAGAGCCAGGGAATTGGCGGACAAAATTGCATGCAAGCCGCCTGAAGCCTTGCGTATGGCCAAACGGCTTCTTTACATGGGGCAGTATCTCACCCTGCCCCATCTTCTGGAGCAGTCCGCCGCCTTTCAGGCCTTATGCCACAACACCAACGACCACATGGAAGCCTTGAACGCCATGTTTGAAAAAAGGAAGCCGGATTTTAAAGGGGAATAAAAAATGAAATAACAAAGGCGGGAGGCGCATTGATGAATGCGCCGTCCCGCCTTTGTTGCGTATTCTCTTGAAAATTTATCCCGCTTCAAAAAAGGCTGCATAGGCTTTGAAAGCCATGTACATATCCGCCTTGGAGCCGATTTCAAAAGGCGAATGCATGCCCAGGATGGGCGGGCCGCAGTCCACCACGTCCATCCCGTGGGCGGCCAGGAACTTGGCGATGGTTCCGCCGCCGCCTTCGTCCACTTTTCCCAACTGGCCGATTTGCCAAATGATTTTGTTATCTTCAAAAACCTTGCGGACATATCCTAAATGTTCGGCATGGGCGTCGGAAGCGCCGGATTTGCCGCCCGAGCCCGTATATTTGGTCATGCAGATGCCGTAGCCCAGCCTGGCGGCGTTATTTTTTTCGTGCACGGACTGGTAGTCGGGATCCAGAGCCGGGGCTACGTCGCCGGACAGGGCTTTTGAGTTCATGAACGCCGAGCCGATATTTCGGGCGGAAGCGCCCTCCCCTGTCAGCTCCAGCAGGTCTGCAATAAAGGTTTCCAGGAGTTTGGATTTTGCGCCCGTATTGCCTTCGCTGCCGATTTCCTCTTTATCCACCAAAAAGGCCAAGCCCGTGAATTCCGGCTTTTTCCGCAGCTTCATCAAAGCCTGAATGGCGCAGTAGGAGCAGGACCGGTCGTCCTGGCCGTAAGCGCCGATAAGGCTTCTGTCCAAGCCCACGTCCTTGGCTTTGCCGGCTGGCACGGCTTCAATCTCAGCGGTGAGGAAATCCTCTTCCACCAGACCGTATTTTTCGTGCAGCAGGTTCATGGCCATGAGTTTGAACCGATCCGTGGTTTTTTCCGGCCCCAAAGGCAGGCTGCCCAGAAGGATGTTCATCTTTTCCGCCTCAAAGGCCGTGGCCAGGCTTTTGCCTGCCTGGAGCTTGCGCGCCAGGTGAGGCAGCAGGTCCAGGACCGTAAACACCGGATCATTGGGATCTTCGCCAAGGCTAATGTCGATGCTTTCCCCCTTGCCGTTCACGGCCACGCCATGGAGCGCCAAAGGGCGAGCGAACCATTGATGCTTGCGGATTCCTCCGTAATAATGGGTCTTGAAAAAGGCCATATCAACCTCTTCGTACAAGGGATTGGCTTTCATGTCCAGGCGCGGGGAGTCTATATGGGACGCCACAATATGCAGTCCGTCGGCAACCGGCCTGTTTCCCAGGCGGGCCAGGATGATGCATTTGTTCTTCCAGACCTTATAGACAAGATCGTTGGCTCCGGCTTCCTCCACGGGGGCGAATCCGGCGGATAGGGCCAGCTTTTCCGCTTCGGCCACGGCCCTGCGTTCGGTCTTGGCGTTATCCAGGAAGGTTTTGTATCCTTCCGCGAACTTCATGGCTTTGCCCTGCTCGGTTTTGCTCAATGCGTCCCAAACCAGCTTGGGCTTGCGCATGAGTTTTTTGGACAAATCCTGGGCTTGTTTTTTCGTTATACTTTCGGCCATCAAGTCTCCTGTAGCACTTTAGGAATTAATGGTTAATTATTTGTTTATTTTGCAAAATATAGTGTTTCAAATTCCTTGACCAAACTCCGCAGAACCACAACGTTCTGCAAATCCGTGGTCTGCTTGCATTTCATGGCGTATACCAGCATACGGTGCAGCACGCCAATTTTCTTATCGTAATCAGGGGCGTCCAGCTTGATCCGCTGCGTCATGAAATACTGGGTCACGATCTCCTGGAATTGGTTGGCGTGATCCTCCTTGTTGGTAATCCACCTTACCAACTGGTTGTAGTGGGGATGATCCGCCCTTTCCAATTCTATGATCGACTTCATGGATTTTTCAATGGTGGCGATATGCTCGTTCAGCATAGCGATCCGCATGGGATCGTCGTATATGCCGCAGGGGATTTCGCAATGGGCCATGGCATTGGCCGTAAAAAGCCCCAAAACCAACAATACCGTCAACAAACCGGTGCGCGCTTTTTTCATGGGAACCTCCTTATTTGCTTTCCACAATCAGGGTTACAGGGCCCTGGTTAACCAGGGACACGTCCATCATCGCTCCAAATTTTCCGGTGGCTGTTTTGATTCCCAGCAAATCCACCACGTTCACAAACTCTTCGTAGAGCTTTTCGGCCAACTCGGGGGGCGCAGCGCCTACAAAAGAAGGCCTGCGCCCCTTGCGGCAATCGCCGTACAAGGTGAACTGGGAAACCACCAGCATCTCGCCCCCCACTTCGTCCAGGGAGAGATTCATCTTGCCGTTGTCGTCTTCAAATATTCTAAGACCGACTATCTTTTTGGCAAGGTATTCCACTTCTTTGGAAGTATCTTCCGGGGCTACGCCCAAAAGCACTAAAAGGCCCTTGTTAATAGCGCCCACAGACTTGCCGTTCACTTTCACCCTGGCTGACTTTACCCGCTGCACCACTGCCCGCATGTGATTCGCTCCTTAAACGATTATTATAGCTGTTGGGTTTCATATGCTCAACCCAACCTGCGATTTTTTATATAATCAGCAGGTTGGGTTGAGATATTTGCGCTTTTTGGCGGGGGTGGAAGGGCGCTGCTTTTACTTGCCCAGCTTGCCCAGTTTGGCGAAGGGATTGTTGAAAGGCGCATCTTCCTTTTTCTGCTTGGGAGGACGTCCGCCGCCTCCTCCGCCTTTGGGGCCGCGCTGGAGATCTCGTTCATCGATCTTCTTTTTCATGGAAAGGGAAATGCGTTTGCGCGGCAAGTCCACTTCCAGCACCCGCACCTTAACCCGCTGCTGCACCTTTACCACGTCAGCCGGGTTCTTGACAAAGCCGTCGGAAAGCTGGCTGATGTGAACCAGGCCGTCCTGATGCACGCCTACGTCCACGAAGGCGCCGAAATTGGTCACGTTGGTGACGATTCCGGGAAGCTCCATGCCCGGCTCCAGGTCTTTCATTTCGGTCACATCCTTAGAAAAGGAGAATGCTTCCAGGGCCTTGCGGGGGTCCCTGCCCGGCTTGGCCAGTTCGGCCATGATGTCCGTGAGGGTGGGCAGGCCCAGTTTGTCGGTGACGTATTTGTTCAGGTCGATTTGCTTGCGGAGGCTTTCCTCGCTCATGAGATGGGGGATTTCGCAGCCTGCGTCCTTGGCCATGGCCTCCACCACGTGATAGCTTTCCGGATGCACGGCGCTGCCGTCCAGGGGGTTCTCCGCATCGGGAATTCTTAAAAATCCCGCGGCCTGTTCGTATGCCTTGGGTCCCAGGCGGGGGATTTTCTTCAAGGCCGCACGGGAGCGGAACGGGCCGTTTTCGGTCCTGAAATCCACAATCCGCTGAGCCAGGCGTGCGCCCAGGCCGGACACATAACTTAAAAGCTGGGGGCTGGCCGTGTTCAAGTCCACGCCCACGTTGTTCACGCAACTGATAACCACATCGTCCAAAGCGCCTTTAAGCATGGTCTGGTCCACGTCATGCTGATACTGGCCCACGCCGATGGATTTGGGATCAATCTTCACCAACTCGGCCAGGGGATCCATGAGCCTGCGGCCTATGGACACGGCGCCGCGCACGGTCACGTCGTGATCCGGGAATTCCTTGCGGGCCACGTCAGACGCGGAATAGATGGAAGCCCCGCTTTCGTCCACGGAAAGCACCATGACTTCCGGGGGCAGGTTCAAACGGCGGACAAAGGCCTCGGTTTCACGGCCTGCGGTTCCGTTACCGATGGCTACGGCCTCGATCTGATGCTGCCGCACCAGATTCTTGACGGTTTCCTCCGCTTCCAGAACCTGGCGGTCCGAGGAATGGGGAAACACGGCGGTGTAATGCAGCAGGGTTCCCTGGCGGTCCAAGACCACCACCTTGCACCCGGTGCGGTATCCGGGGTCGATGGCAAGCACTCTTTTTCGGCCCAAAGGAGAGGCCAAAAGCAGATGCCGGAGGTTGTCGGCGAAGACCTTGACCGCCTCTTCGTCGGCTTTTTCCTTGGAGGCCAGGCGCACTTCGGTTTCCATGGCCCGGAACAAAAGGCGCTTGTAACCGTCCGAAATGGCCAGCTTGACTTCCTGGGAGGCCGGGCTGTCGCCCTTGAGATAATGCTGGTGTATGATTTCCAGGGCCTGGTCGTCGTCCACAACCATTTCCAGGTTCAGGATATCTTCGTTTTCGCCGCGGCGCATGGCCAGAATTCTATGGGACGGCGCTTTGGAGATGGGCTCTTCCCATTCAAAATAATCCTTGAACTTGGCGCCCTCCTCCTCTTTGCCTTCGACCACCGTGCTGCGGTACATGGCGGTCTTAAAAAAGAAATCGCGCATATCAGCCCTTACCTGGGCGTCCTCGCTGATGATTTCGGCGATGATGTCCCGGGCGCCGGCAACGGCGTCTTCCGCGTTTTCCACGCCTTTTTCCGGATCCACGTGGTTGGCGGCCAAAGCCAGGGGATCGATGGACTCGTCCTGCTCCAATAGCACCATGGCCAAAGGCTCCAAGCCTTTTTCACGGGCGATGGTGGCTTTTGTCCTGCGCTTGGGCTTGTAAGGCAGGTAAATGTCCTCCAACTCGGACATGGACTGGGCGGCCATGACCTGCCCCTGGAGTTCGTCGGTCAGGTGGCCGTTTTTCTCCAAGGAACGCAGGATGGTTTCCCGGCGATCGTCAATGGCCGACAGTTGGGCGAGCCTGTCCCTGATGGAGGTGATTTGCACCTCATCCAAGCTGCCTGTGGCCTCCTTGCGGTATCGTGAGATAAAGGGAACAGTGGCGCCTTCCGCCAGCAGCAGGGCCGTGGCTTCCACCGACTTGGCGGGTATGGAAAGTTCTGTAGAAACGATGACTACATGCTCTGGGTTCATTCAAAATCCTTTCCAATAAACGTGGTTGGGTTGATGTTATGGGAGGCCTTTCATAGCACTATGGGAAGGGGTGGTCAATGACTATAATACCACATGAAGTGGTTCACATCGATAGTGTGAGATCAAGAAAACCAAAAAAAATTTTGAAAAAAATTTATCGGCGCACTTGCCCGAATCCACATGCGTTTTCGCCTTTAGGGAATTATTTCAGACGATTTTTAGGCTTCAGCCCGGTTGACATAGGCGAGCTTAATGGGCTATTGAACAATCAAAACTTCCTTATAATATTTCCGAAACATGAGGGACAGGGAATGAACAAGAAAACAAAGTATATTTTTGTGACCGGAGGGGTGCTTTCGTCCTTGGGAAAAGGTTTGGCTTCCGCTTCCATTGGCGCGCTTTTGGAGGCGAGAGGGCTTTCCATCACCTTCCAGAAATTGGACCCGTACATCAACGTGGACCCCGGCACCATGAACCCTTTCCAGCACGGAGAGGTGTTTGTGCTGGACGACGGTACGGAAACGGACCTGGACCTTGGGCACTACGAGCGGTTCGCCAATGTTCGTCTGGGCAAGGACAGCAACTTCACCACCGGTAAAATATACTACTCCGTCATCCAAAAGGAGCGGCGGGGCGAATACCTTGGCGGCACGGTCCAGGTAATTCCTCATATTACGGACGAGATCAAAAACAGCATCCTGCTGGCCGCGGACGGCGTGGACGTGGCTATTGTGGAAATCGGCGGCACCATCGGCGACATCGAGAGTCTGCCTTTCCTGGAAGCCATCCGCCAGTTCCGGTCGGACGTGGGCAAGGACAATGTCCTATACATCCACCTGACCCTGGTGCCTTACATCGCCACGGCCGGTGAGGTCAAAACCAAGCCCACCCAGCACAGCGTCAAGGAACTCCGCAGCATCGGCATCCAGCCCAACATCCTCCTCTGCCGCACCCAGCAGGTATTGAACGACAGCATTAAGGAAAAAATCGCCCTGTTCTGCAACCTGGGCAAGGACGAGGTCTTTACGGCCATTGACGTCAAGAATATCTACGAGGTTCCCCTGAATTATCACCAGGAAGGCCTGGATGAAAAAATCGTGGAGCTTTTGAACATGTGGACTCCGGCTCCCAGGCTGGAGGCGTGGCACGATCTGATCCGCAGAATCGAAAACCCCAAGGACGAAGTGACCATCGCCATCGTGGGCAAATACGTGGACCTGCGGGAATCCTACAAGAGCCTGAATGAAGCCCTCTTCCACGGCGGCGTGTTCAACGAAAGCAAGGTCCACCTGGAGTTCGTGGATTCGGAAACCATTACGGAAAGCAACGTAGCCGCCATTTTAAGTAAGGCGGACGGCGTGCTGGTTCCGGGCGGTTTCGGCTCCCGGGGCGTGGAGGGCAAAATCATGGCCGTCCAATACGCCCGGGAAAACAAGGTCCCTTATTTCGGCATATGCCTGGGCATGCAGATTGCGGTCATCGAATACGCCCGCCACGTGGCCGGCATCAAAAACGCCCACAGCACTGAGTTTGATATAGATACGCCCGACCCGGTCATCTATCTTATGAAGGAATGGTACGACGAAAAAACCGACACCATCCAAAAGCGGGACGTGACCTCGGATAAAGGCGCCACCATGCGCCTGGGAAAATATCCCTGCAAACTCGTGGAGGATACCCTGGCTTGCAAAGCCTATTGCGAGGATATGATTTCGGAGCGCCACAGACACCGTTACGAATTCAATCAGGAATACCTGGACGCCTTAAAGGAAGCCGGTTTGATTATCAGCGGCATGTCGCCGGATCAGACCCTGGTGGAAATCGTGGAAATCGAAGACCACCCCTGGTTCCTGGGATGCCAGTTCCATCCGGAGTTCAAATCCCGGCCCATGAACCCGCACCCCTTGTTCAGGGATTTTATCGGGGCCGCCTTAAAATACAAAAAATCAAAAAACTAATCCAAATGCAAAGGGCCGGACGCTTTTTCGCTCCGGCCCTCTTTTCGCATCGCCAGTAGTAATAAGCCCTGTTCTTTGGGGGCGCTCCCACCCCGCACCGTCCTCTTAACGCATCCTCATATGCGCTTTTTTACGGAAAAATTGTTTGGCATCGAACTATTTTTGAATATGGCGTGTAAAATGACTCTTTTCAGGCATATGACTATCAAATACTGGAGCGTGCGCAGTTTGGCATTTACCGTCTTGGGAATTGCTTCCGGGGTTGTGCTTTCTTGTGTAACCGGGGCTTACTCCCCGCTTCCAACCACCCTTTTAGCCGGCCTTGCCGGTTTTTTGCTGTTTCAGGGGCAGGCGCTTCATCTGTTTTTCGGCGCTCAGCGCGGCTATTTTGAATACATGCTGCTCATGAAAGGCGTTGAATCCAGGACGGGGCGTTTGATCCGGCAAAGCCTGGGCATGCGGTTTTACATCCGCTCTCAAATTGTCGGCCTGAAAGAAGAGCATCTGTCGGCCGTTATAAAGGAAGGCAAAAACCGCCTGGAATGGACCGATCTGATGTGTTTGTTGATAAAGGCTTCGTCAATCGCCCGTAGAAATGGCGAGAAAGGCAAGGAAATCAGCATCTTAAAAACAGCGCTCAGTTTATATCCATACAGCGTTGTGGTGAACAACATGCTGGCGGATTGTTATGAAAGCCAAGGCATGGTCGAAGAGGCCCTGGAGTGCTACCGTTTAGGGAAAATGGATCGTCTGGTTATCACTCCGGCTTTGAAGGAAATTCTAAACCGCAAGATGGACCAGCTTCGACGCCAGACGAAAATCGTCTAAAGGGGCAACACGAATTTTTGCTCTTTCACCCGGACTCCCCATTGGTCGCCGGGGTGCTCCTCCACCAGTTTAAAGCCGAATTTCTCGTAAAGATGGCGGGCCAGGGCCAGGCCTTCGAAGGTCCAGAGATAAATGCTCGGGTATCCCTGACGCTTACAGAAATCGATTGAATCCTGCAGCAGGCGGTTGCCGGCTCCCGTGCCCCGTAAAGCGGACGAGGTGATGAACCATCTCAGGTGAGCGCCTTCTTCTTCGGCCTTGATTGCATCTATGGCCAAGGATCCGTGAACCCTTCCGTGGGTGAGGGCCACCTTAAAATAATCCCGGCCCGGGACGAACCGGTTTAAAAACTCGGACAGATCGCTGGCGACCTTGGCTTCAAAGTATAGGCCGAAGCCCCAGTTTTCGCTGTAATACCGGGCATGCATTTCGGCCACGCGGCCTATGGCGCCAGCCACGTATGTCGCAATCACCACATGTTCCATACAATCACTCCAAAATCAGTTCTTTGAGGGACAGCCGCGGCCTGGGCTGGGGGTCTTCATCCGGGTAGCCGATGGGCAGCATGGCCACGGGAAAGAGATTGTCGTCCCAATGAAAGATTTCCTTGATCATGGGGACGTCAAACAGCCTGACCCAACAGGTTCCCAGGCCGAAGTCCAGGGCTCTCAGCACCATATGCTCCACGGCGATGGCCACGTTCAGGGCCACCAGTATGCCGATCTGCTCCACGGGCAGGGATTCCATGTCTCCGGTTCTCTTAACCAGGATTTTAGCAATCCGGTCCTCAATGGCCGTGATCTTTCCCAGATCCTGCACCCCGGACATGGAGCCGTCCAGATATCCCCGCACATCCGCGCAGCACATGACAATAACGGGGGCATTGGCGACAAACATTTGGTTGAACGCAGCCTTGGCCAAACGCAGCTTGGTTTCGCCGTCCCGGACGATCTTGAATCTCCATGGCTGGGCGTTGCATCCTGAAGGCGCCAGGCGCGCTGCGTCCAGAATCTCCATGAGGTCGTCTTCGGGAAAGGAATCCCGCTTGAACCGCCGGATGCTGCGTCTTTGATGGATGGCTTCCTTGGTGGTAAGCATAGGCGCCTCCTCAAACACTTAAAATAAGTTGTAAATGACAGACTATACTTCCAGGCAACCGATAAAATCGGAAATGTCCTTGATTTGATTTTCCATGAAATAGGCTTCAATGCCTTCGAGAATTTTAACGGGAGACGCGGGGTCCACAAAATTAGCGGTCCCGACCTGGATGGCCGAGGCTCCGGCCATAAGAAATTCCAGGGCGTCCCTGGCGTTCATGATCCCCCCTATTCCGATGACCGGGACTTTCACCACTTTGGCGACCTGCCAGACCATACGCAGAGCCACGGGCTTGATGGCCGGGCCGGAAAGCCCGCCCGTAATATTGGCCAGAACCGGCCTGCGGGCGTCCAGATCGATGGCCATGCCGGTCAGGGTGTTGATCAGGGATATGGCGTCGGCGCCGGCGTCCTCCACGGCGCGGGCGATGGCGGTCACGTCCGTGACATTGGGGGATAGCTTGACAATGACCGGCTTCCGCGTTCTGGCCCGGACCTTTCCCACGAGCCGGGCGGCCATCATGGGATCCACGCCGAAAGCGATGCCGCCGGCGGAAACATTGGGGCACGAGATGTTCACCTCTATGCCGGCCACGTCCTCCACATTGTCGATCCGGGCGGCCAGTCTTTCGTATTCTTCACTGGTTTTACCGTAGATGTTCAAGACCAGCGGCGGCGCCAGCTTGGTGAGTTCGGGGAGCTTGTCCTGGAAAAAGGCCTCGATGCCCATGTTTTCCAAACCGATGGCGTTAAGCATGCCGCAGGGAGTCTCCACCACGCGGGGCGGAGGATTGCCGGGGGAAGGCTCCAGAGACAACCCTTTGACAATGACGCCGCCCAGGCGATTCAAATCCATGAGGGAGGCGAACTCCGTAGCGTACCCGAAGGTGCCGGAGGCTGTCATAACAGGGTTATCCAGAAATACTCCGCCCAGTTCCACTCCTAATGCGGGCTTGTCGCTCATCCAACTACTCCTTGGTCATCTTTTTGGCCACCGCCCTGATCCTGGCTTCCAGATTCAACAAATAAGCAGGTTCGGGCTGCTTTGGAAAAGGTTCGTCATCGTACTCTTTTTTCCGAACTTCCGCCATAACTTTTTTCTCATCCATATCATGCTCTTGGAGAAGATCCCAGACCCAGTTCTTGAATTCCTCGCATTGGTCCATGACTCTTTTGAGATATTGTTCGGCGTCCTCTCCCGTATAGGCGAAAATGTGGCCGAGCACCAAGACTTCCACGGGCAGGGCCACCAGCTTTTTGAGGGAATCCAGGTACATGTCGTAATCCACGAGCATGTCGCAAATGATGTAGCCGTCCTTATTGGGAATTCCCGCGGCTTCCGAGGCGATAAGCGCCTTGATTTCCGGGATATAATAGCTGAGGGTGTCCTTGGTGTGCCCCGGAGTTTCCAGAACCTGAACCGTCAGGGAGTCGGAAACCCTGACCTCGTCGCCCTCCTTGAGGACCTTTCCCACTTCAAAAGGCATGAAAGGGGCGGCATCCAGTTCCTCGCCGGAATTCTCCGCCATCATTTTTTCCGCGACCGCGCTCAACTGCTTGATGACCTGAACGGCGCCCGGTCTGGTAAAAACGTACTCCGCATAAGGCGAGCAAGCTATCTCTATCCCGGGATAGGCCTGGGCGAAATATCCCGTGGCGCCGCAATGGTCGAAATGGGAATGGGTCAGGAACAATTTGACGGGCTGGTTTCCGTTTAAAATCTTCTTGATTTCCCGGACGTAACGAGGCCCCATGCATGCAAAGCCCGCGTCGAATATTACGGGTTTTTCCCCTTCCAGCAAAAAAACCGGAGCTCCTGGTTCACCTATCATATGCAGCCCTTTTGCAAGCGGTCCGGCTTGGGTGATGATCATGATAAACAGGCCTTTCTATATGGAAATGTAAAAACAGGTGCGTATTATGCGTGACTCCAATACCCTTCAATCCATGAAGAATGTGCAACAGGGAGAAAAACTAGTCAAGCGATTGCTCGTTTTATTTCCAAATAACGGGACTATGGCCGGTTAAAATCCCGTGTTTCACCAAATGCCTCTTGCATGCCCCTGGGAAAATTAGTATATCTTTCCCTGTAACAACGCTTCCTAATCCATACATATAAACCGGCCGTTGACGCGCATCCTAAGAAAAGGCGACGTCGTTCACGTGAAAGGCGCCGGCATGAGACGCCCTTGGGACAAGGACATGGAGTCCATTGCCGCAGCCGCTGAGGAAACCATGGACTGGACCATTATTGGATAAAATCTTGTAAGACATGATATAGTTACACCTGGATCAGAACCAACCTAAACCACGTAATCTGAGTGAAGGAGGAGTGAATGAACTGGTATGTTGGAGTTTTGAAGAACTATTTTGGATTCAGCGGGCGCGCGCATCGCCAGGAATACTGGATGTTCGTGCTGTTCAATTTTCTTATCATGGTCGGCCTGGGCATCATTGAAAACATTCTCGGCTTGCCCGGGGTGGTGAGCGGCCTTTACAGCCTGGCGGTTTTCATTCCCTCCCTGGCGGTGGGTTTCCGCAGAATTCACGACATCGGCAAGTCCGCATGGTGGCTGCTCATCGGATTGGTTCCGGTTATTGGAATCATTGTTCTTATAATTTTCTTTGTGCTCCCCAGCCAGCCCCAGTCGAACCAGTACGGGCCCGTCCCCGCCTGATGCACGTCCATTTTAATGGATTGACAAAAAACGCCGGCTTTCCAACGAGGGCCGGCGTTTTTATGTCTTTCCACGTTCAGGGAACCAGGCCCTGGATAATCCCGGAGTCTGTGGGGCCTTTAAAATCCAGCCGTTTGATGTCTTTCATTCCCGCGTTGCGCATCATATCCATTAGCTGGCCCTGGGAGTACGCCCTGCCCTCTTCCGTTCCCAACATCATATTGATGGAGAACAAGGTGGGGAACAGAGGCCCGTCCATCGTATCGTCCAGGATGAACTCGTGAATCCACACCACGGCGCCGGGATTTGCCGCCTGGGCGGTTTTGGATACGATATCCTGACAGGCGTCCGGTCCTTCTCCATGAAGGATATGGGACAGCCAGGCCGCATCGAACCCTTGGGGAATGTCATTTTCCAGGTAGCTGCCGGGGGCGAAGTCGATCCTGCCGGTCAGGGCGAATCGCTCCACGGTTTGGCGCATAAAGGGCTCGGTGGTGGGCAGGTCAAAGACCACGCCTTTGAGCTCGGGATTTTCCTTGCAAAAATGAATGGCATAGGTTCCCGGGCCTCCGCCCAGGTCCAGGAGGAGTTTTCTGTCCTTGAGATCCAAAATTTTTGCGACTTTGGGGGCAATGGCCATGGCGTTGTTGAACATGCCCATGAGGAAGTTTTTGCGGGTTTCCTCGTCCTGTAATGAAGCCCTGCCGCGGACGGGCTTGCCGGATTTGACGGCCTCGGGAATCTTGTTGAAGGAGTCCACCAATTGCTGATGGTGCATGATCATAAAGCCGATGTATTGGGGGGAGTCCTTGCACAGGAATTTTTTCGCCTCTGCCGTATTGGAGAAGCCCGCCCCGGACTTTGTTAGCAGGTTAAGGCCCGCCAGGGCGTTTAAAAGCACTTCCAGGGCTCTGGGGTCCGCGTCCATATGGGAAGCAAGCTTGGGCGCGGACAGGGTTTTATCTTTTAAGAAGGAAAACACTTCCAGCTTAACGCCGGCGTGCAAGGTGCAGGTTTTCCAATAATAGCCGGATAGTTGAAGCAAACTGCCGGGATTCCATTGGGTCGATTCCATGCTTTGCGCCTCCTTTTTTTCTTTTTAAGATAACCTGGCATGGCGCTTCCCGCAATGGGGGAGCAAAAAAATCATCTTTTGAACGCTTGCAAAGCGCTAACAATTCTGTTAGGAATTGGCAATCAACTATTTGAATTCATTCTTAACAGACTGCGATTTTTCTATCGGCATTCTACCCGGTTCATCGGTTAATGAAAAAGTTTCTGTTTTTAGTCAATCCGATATCAGGCAGCAGCCCCGGGACCATTGTAGCCTCCCGGATCGCTCATGCGTTAAAGGGCCGCGTGCCCTATTCCCAGTACGATATTGTTTTTACGGAAAAAGACATAGCCGCCCAGGCCAGCGCTTTGGCGCCCCATTACGAGGCTGTGATCGGCGCCGGGGGCGACGGCACCTTCGGCGCCCTGGTTCAGGCTGCGGCGCAAACGCCCAATCCGCCGAAAATAGGCGTTATCCCTTTTGGGGTGGGGAACGATTTCGCAAGGTCTCTGGGGGTGCTGGAAGTGCTTAAGCACTGGGGCATTCCCGGCATGATCAACATGTTTCTTGCCGGAAAAACCAAGATGGTGGATGTGCTGCATATCAACGGCGAGCACTTGTTTTCCAGCTATTTGGGAATCGGGAATGATGCGAAAATATCCAACACCTTCAACCATTTTCGGCCCAGGACCCCCAGGTCCGTGGCCGGGCTTCGCATCGGCATCAACAAGGTTTTGTATACGGGCTTCAGCCTGCGTAATCTGGCGTACACAATCCCGTTCGCCTTTGAAATCAGGTACAGAAACTCCAGCGGCAGGGAAACCTGCGTGAACGCTCCCGTGGGCCTGCACGGGATATTAGTGACCAATTCCGCCATTTATGCGGGCGGCGCCAAGGTATCCTCCAGGACGGATCTCTCGGACGGTAAGTTCGAGGTGACTGTCATCAAGGACATTCGCCATTGGTGGGCCATGCATTTGACGCGATTTTTTAAAATGCCTCTGGACGAACTTTCGCCCATGGTGTACCAAATATCCACGGACTGGCTGAAAATCAGTCTGAACGGAGAAACCTTCTTCCAGATCGACGGGGAGGAGCCCGGGCCTGAAATAACCGAAGCAAAAAGCCTGGAAGTCAAGGTTTCTCACCAAATGGAAATGTTTAGGCCTTAGGAAAGGAGAAGTTCAACCAGCACTGAAAATCCAACCATAATCAAAAATCGCCAACCACAATAGACGCAAAACCAAGGGGGGGAATAATGTTTAAAATGTGGAAGCGCATCTGTATTGCTTTTCTCTGTCTAATCTTACTTGCACCCGCTGCGGGCCTTGCCAAAGACTACGGCGACAAGGACTCCGCAAAAGTCATTTGGAAAACCGCTACTATGGCGCCCAAGGGCATTGGGTATTCCCAATTGTTCGAGGAAATTCTGCTGCCTGAAATCGAAGCCCAAACCAAGGGAGATTTGTACCTTAAGATCTACTGGGGCGGCGTCATGGGGGACGACAAGCAAATCCTGAAAAAAATGCGCATCGACCAGTTGCAGGGCGCAGGACTTTCGGGCCAGGGCACCTTTGAACTATCCAACGAGATTGCTGTTCTGGGTTTGCCCTTTATGTTCAACAACTACGAGGAAATCGATTACGTTAAAACCAAGATGATCGATACCTTTGATGCAGTCGTGCGGGATGAGTCAGGATTCAAGGTGCTCCAGTGGCTGGACCAGGATTTCGACCAGATTTACTCCAGTAAATATCCCATGGATCATTGCGAGAACTTCAGCAAGGTCCGATTCATCACCTGGTACGGAAACCTGGAAGGAAGGGTCCTGGAAAAGCTGGGCGCCAGCCCCATCCCCATCGACGTGGCGGAAATACCCTCCACGGTCCGGTCCGGGGCCGGAGAAGCGCTCATAGCCCCTTCCATTTGGATTGCGGCCACCCAGTTGTACAACTCGTTCGAATACGTCAATTCCGCAAAAATCCGGTACACTCCGGCCTTTGTGGTGGTAACTGAACGCGCTTGGAATCAGGTTCCTCCGGAGCACGTAAAAGCGGTGGCGAAGATGCGGGTTCCGCTCTCCCAGACCTTTTGCGAACACTCACGCCTGGAGTCGGAAAAATATCTGAAAGCCATCATGAGCCGGGGCATTAAATGCGCCCAGCCCTGCAAGGAGGAAATGGAGCTTTTGAAGGCCAAAACCATCCCCTTGTGGGAAGAGCTTGCAGGCGATTTGTACTCCCAGGAAATCCTGGACGAACTGCTGGCCCATTTGCAGGAATTCCGCAACATGCAAAAGGGGGGATGATGAACAGCGGCGGTGCAAGTCAAACGCCATCCCGCCTTTGTTGAAAAATTGCGGCCGCACGATTGATCGTAATACATAGGCCTGCTTTGGGTGAACACGCCCAGGGCAGGCCTTTCTTTTAAAAATAGTGTAAAACATTTGTCAGGATGGGCCTTGGGCTTTTCAGAAAAGATCTTGTTTGTTAAAGTGGTATTTTGGTAAGGTTTTTGCTTAGAGTGTACTCAAACGGATCGGACTTTCGCACCCAACCAAAATACGCGGAAAAGGCCATGCTATCTGAAATAAAACATCTTGAAGGACGCTTTCCCGGCATGCACCGGAACAACCAGGGGCGGCACGTGAAAACCGTGGACAAATACAAGATCTACGGGGCGTCTCTGGATTTCAGGGAATTGTGCGGCCGTTTGCTCAGGCCGGAGACCAGGTATCTTGTTTTGGACCTGGACGGCACCTTTCATAAAGGACTCAACCCCGGCGTCATGCTGGGCTTTGAATTGTGCGCCTACCAGGCTTACGGCCTGGATTATATGGAAACGATGGACGATAAAAATCGTCTTGGCTCCATCGTCCTGAACTGGAAGGATCAGGCCGCCCAAAGCCGGTACGCCAAAAAAGGGGCCAAAAGATGGCTGTTGCCCGGAGTTTTGTATTATTCCCTGGCCCGGGTGGGGTGGAAAGTATCGCCGCTGAGAAAGACCATCCGCCAGACTCTGGGGCCCCACGCCATGGACCGGATGCTGGCCCTCATGCGCCTGAGCCTTATGCATCAAATGGCGGGCGTTCCGGCGGAGGACGTGCATAAGCTGGTCAGAAGCCTGTGGAAGCGGCATGCGGACCGTCAGGTCATTGAGCCCGAAGACATCCAATGGCTGAGGGATTCGTTTCCAACCTTAAAAATCATCGTAAGCAGCGCGTCGCCCCGGGCCTTGCTGCAGGTGGTGCAGGAACAATTCCCGGTGCACGACATATTCGCCACGGAAGTGGAAACCATCAACGGCAAGACCAGTTCGCCCCACTGGATGCATCCGGTGTTCGGAAGCGGCCAGCCCAAACGGATCGCCCCGCCTGCGTCCCTGCGCCAGAACGCCTATTACAACAAGATTAAGTATTTATCTTTGAAATACCCGGACTTTATGGACCCCGGCGTTCATACTGTAGGAATCACGGACACCAAACACGGGGAAGATTATCCCTGGTCGGAATATTTCAAGTGCGTGGCCGACATAAACAGCCCGGACCCGTTTTCGCCTTTGGTATCCACGGCCTCGCCGCTCAAGGAAATCCATTCGGCCAAGATCAAAACCCGCCGGGAAAAGGAAGAGGCCGAGTCGGAGGAAAACTCCCAGCCCTGGGATATGCCTTCCCCCCTGCCCTCTTCGGAGAATTTTGAGTTTTCCAAGCAGGACTTGGAGGATGTCCTGGTCAACGAACTGGCCAAGGCCGAAGCCGCGGCCATCAAGTGCTATGACGCCGCCCCCGGGGTAGTGGAAGACCTGGGCGCCATGGCCGGAGAGGCCTTTGCAATAAACCAGGCTTTGGAGAATATCATTATCGGTTATAACGCCAGCGTAGGCGAAGATCGGGACCTGTATTTCGAAAGGGTGCAGGAGGCCCTTAAGCAGACCTACCGTCTTAACCGGCACTTGAACTCCCGCATGAATCCCGTGTCCAAAAGGTGGTCCGAGATCGAAAAAATCATGGAGTCCGCCCGTTCCAAAATCCATAAGAAAGCCGGGCGCTCCCTGGAAGATCAGCCGCCTCCGCCTTATTTGGAGGACCAGCTTATCTTTTCGGAAAAGACTCTGCCCGGAGGCTGATAAATAGAGGCTGCCGCAGCGGCCCGGCCTGGCATCTCATTCCCCTCCGTTATTCCACGTTGGGCGGAGGGGGCGGCGGAGAAGCAGGGGGCAAGGGCGGCGGCGCCATATTCTTATAATATACTTCTTTCCGTTTTTTCAGCTTAAAATAGGCGTAGACCGAGTAGCAAAAAAGCCCCAGAAAGAGCAGGGACAAACATCCTGCAATGACGGCCGAATAGATAAAACGTTCCCTGGGAAGGGGCCATTTTCCCTGATCAATGATCAAGACTGCTGTAGGATGGATGCTGTTAAAATCCTCAAGTACAAGTTCCCTGGTATCGGCGTCCGAAAACGAAAAAATACCCTGCAGGCTGTCGTAGACGCCGTCATCCGGTAAATCCTCCAGGTCCGTGTAAGCGTCAGTTTTGGCGAATACAAGATGGTCGCCAATTTTGGAAGGAATCGGCTCTCCCGTGGCCTCATCCAGCGCCAGCACTTGGTAGTAGATGCAGTCTACTTCAATTTCTCCGGTTTCCAGGTCTTCATAATAGTCGTAATAGCATTCCGAATAAAACCGGTAATGATCCGTAATCAATATGTTTCGGTTTAGAGGAAGATCACCCTGGGTAAGCCGCGTTAGGGAAGCCTCGGAAGGCTCGGCCCGGCAATTGTCTGCGTCTTGATACCAAGCGACGGAAGCAATGCAGATTATGAGAGTAAAAACCGTGGCCATAAAAAAGAAGGGCCGCTTTACCTTTGCCCAGTGCTCCATCAAGACATAGATGGCGAAGATGGGAAAAAGCACGGTTAGCAGCCCGTGCATGGAATCGGCCATGAACACGCTGACAAGAAACCAAATGAGAGCGCCCAACGCTGCAACCATCCCCAGAAGCATAAAGAACATAGTCACATCCATGCGACCCTCCTATTCCGCCTTCCAGCTATCGTCCAGATAGTAGGTTAGTAAAGCGGGCTCCATAAGGGTGTTAACCCTGGTTTCCTTGGTTTCAAGAGCGCCTTTTCCGAACGACAGAGCAGCGCGGAACGCATCCGGGGTCAGGTAGGCTGTATCCACCCCAAAGGATTCCATTGCGGCGATTTTCTCCCGGATTTCACTCTCGCCCCTGTTTTTCCAGGCCAGGAGCCATCCCCAGTCTCCAAAAGACGGCACATTGTCATGATACGGCAGGGTTTTCCAGCCGGCGGATTCCAAGGTGCGGCGGATGCATAAATAGGATTCCCTGGCGTGATACGGGGAAGTCGCCTGCACCACGACCATGGCGCCCGGCGCTGCGGCCCTGGCCAATTTGCGGTAAAACTCCCGGGAATAGAGCTTGACCAACTCCACGGAAGACGGGTCGGGAAAATCGATAATTACAATGTCCCACTGGCCGGGGGCCTGATCCAGAAACCGGTCCGCATCCACATTCATGATTTTTACCGAAGCGATCCTTTGCGTTTCCGGCTCTCCGCTTGGCCGTACCTTGCCCGTATCCTGAAACACGCGGGTCCGGCCGTCTCCGGAAATTGCCTCAGACGCTTTTGCGATAACCTTTGCGTCATCAAAGGCGTGATTGTTCAGCCGGGTCAGGATGGAATTGGTGGAGCACACTTTTACCATGTCCGGGTCCAGGTCCACCAGCAGCACATTTTTCACCTGGGGGTGTTTCAAGACCTCCCGCAAGGCCAGGCCGTCCCCTCCTCCCAAAATAAGCACCCGCTCCGGGTTTTGAACCAGGGCGAAGGCCGGGTGCACCAGGTGCTCGTGGTAGATGGCTTCGTCCACGCTGGAAAATTGAAGGTTTCCGTTGATGAAAAACCGGTAGTCGTTCAAAGGGGCGTCGTGAGTCAAAACCAGCCTTTGGTATTTGGTGGTTTTGGAAAAAACGATTTTGCTGTCATAGAGCTTTTGCTCCAGATTCAGGTTCCAATCCCGGTTGCTAAGGTATCCAAAAGCCAAAAGCGCGGCGGATATAACTATTAAAATTACACAAATAATCCGGTATCTTACTAAACCGTATTTCATGAAATACATGAAAGTGATCGCCGCGATAAAAAAGTTGGTTCCGCCCACCAGAAAGCTGATTTCCGTCAAAGGAAAGGTCTTCAGCAGGAAAAATGTCCAAACTATGGCGCCCACAAAGGACCCTATGTAATCCGGCCCCACCACCCCGGCGATATTGGTTCCCAGGGTTTCGGAGTATTTTTCGTTTATCCGCAGGACCAGGGGGATTTCAAAGCCGATAAGAAACCCGATGGCCATGACGAAAAAATAATTGATGACCATGAAATGGTCCGGGACGAATCCGAACGAGGCGTATATGGCGATGGGCGCGTAACCGCCCAATAAAGCCAGGAAGGTTTCCAGGAATATGAATTTTTCGATCAGATAGCGGTCGGACATGAATTTCTGGACGTATCCGGCCACGCCCATCATCAAAAGCATGAGGGCGATGGTGATGCTGAACTGCTCAATGGAGTTGCCCAGAATGTAAGTGGAAACCGTGCTGAGGATGTACTCGAAAACGAGCCCGCACGCCCCGGTGGCGAACATGCTGAATCCAAGCAAAAAGGAGGCGAACCGGGGATGTTTATTCCCTGTGCGGCCGTTTTCTTGATTAATTGATTTAGTCATGTTTATTAATGGGTTAGAAAAGTATTTAAAAAGATTGAAACCACTTTTAGACTAAACGCCGTTGCCCTTTTTCAGGCTAAATTCGCTAAATCTTCGTCCCTTCCCCCCTGGCGGGGGAAGGACAGGATGGGGGGGAGCAAGTTAAAATCCATCACCCCCACCCCAACCCTCCCCCGTCAAGGGGGAGGGAGTATTTGGAGCGACTCTCAACCCTATCTTCCTATTATAACAGAATGAATTTTTTAACTTATTCAGTAAAAAATGATCAAAGCACAGCGGCGATGATGATGGCCACGGAAAGCAGCACGCCTTCCGTGAGGGCGATGGCCGCCATGTTTTGATCCCGTTTGATTTCCGTTTCGTAGTCCGTGTTGGGCAGCAGCAGCCAATCAATCACCCACCGGAAAATGAACAGCATAACAAGCCCTGCTCCGGCGCTGACGGCGAAGGCGGAAAGATCCTGGCTCCACCCCATGGCCGGGCCTGCGATGCTCGAGCGGAGTATGACTCCCAGGGCGGCCATCATGCCTGCGGCGTTGAGTCCGGCGGCGGCGTTGCCGTTTTTAATTTCTTCCCGAATGTTGAAGGGCGTGGCTTTTTCATAGACGAAATACAGGATAAATAGCACCAACTGTCCCAAGGCGAAAAAAACCAACGCGCTTAATAGGCCCCCGCCCTCCCCTGCAAAGGCTCCGGCGAGGATCAGGCCGGAAGCGACGTACACGCCCAGTTCGGCGAATCCCACGGCCGCGTTTCCGTCGGCCGCTTCCGCGTCGTTGTCTATGCCGCTTAAAATGACCCGGTCGCACACCTCGCGGGCTATGAAAAGCAGGATTACAATCAAGGCGCCTTCCCAGGCCAGGGTAACTATGTCCTTGACGAATCCCATGGAGCCGCCCGTCAAAGCGCCGCTCATGCCCAGGGCGATGCCCAAATACAGCCCCGCCCTTTGCAAGCCCACGGCCGGGTTGCTTTTTTCCTCGATTTCATAGTCGTCGTCCATGTCTTTGGTGCGCCAATCCATGATTTTTTTGGCGATCACTACATAGACCATAACGATTACGGCGTAAACAAATCCGTGCCCCGTCAATATGAGTTCCTGCATCATGCCGTTATGCCTCCTGATAAAACGTTGCGTTTAAAATAACGCCCGTGAACTGTCTTATTTTCCCCTGGTTCCGGGGCCGCCGCCCCGCGAGGCCGGTCCGCTGCCCCTGACCGTGGGGGTGGACCTGGAAAAACCGCCGCTTCGTCCGTAATGGGAATTGGAGTATGTTGTGCGCCCGTGGCTGGAGTATGTTCCCCAGGTGTCGGAGCCCCTGCCGTAATACGGCCTTCTGCCCCGGTAATCCCGCCGCCAGTGGTCATAGTCTCCGCGATAATAATGCCTGTTGCCCATGAGCATCCTGAAAAAGGCGTACTGGCCGTACCAGTGCCAAAAGGACCGGCCGCCGGAATCCTGCCGCCATTCACCGTATTTGGAATTGCCCACGTACTCCATGCCGGGCGGCATGGGTTCGGTCAGGGCTTCGTCCTCGTACATGCCGTAGGGCTTGGACATGATGGTCATGCCCAAGGCGTCCTCGTACTTGTCAAAGACGTCTTCGTCCACCTCAATCCAATCGGTCTTTTTTTGGTCGGCGCCTTCTATAATCAAGTACTTATGATAAAATTTGGCGTCCATGTCACTAATCCAGAACTCAGCTTCATCGTCCCAGGCGGACATTTCCAGGGTGGGATTGAAATTTAGGGATTTCCAAACCCGGGAATCCACGGAGGAATAGAAATTCCCCCGATACCTGGCCAGGAGGGTGTTTTCCGGCAGATTCGCCAGAATTTCATAAGATTCCGCGTCCACCTGCTTGGGGGGATAGGTATAATCGTTTTCCCGGTCGTACTCCGCGTTGTTATCCCAGGATGTGCGGCCTATGGTGACAAAATAATCCACCCGCATATCCTCCAACACTTTGGAATAGCTTTTATATAGCTCGGCGCTGCGTTTTTCCAGGGCGGCGCATTCAGTCTTAACGGTTTCGTTATCCTTTTCAATCAGGGTGCACGAGTCTCCCAGGACAGCGTAGTCAGCGTTTTCCGCGGCATTGTGCATTTCCAATTGGGCGTGGGCCTTGTCCAGGGCCTGGGCGCTTTCCTGTTTAAGGTCAAGAACCGGGGCGAACCTGGCGTCTATGTCCTGGATTTTATCAGGATAATCGGCTTTGGCCTTTTCCAAAACCTGGGTTGTGGCCTCCGTTTGGTTGGTCAAAGCGGTAAAATCCTGCTCCGCCTTTTCCACCATGGGCTCCGCTTCGGCCATGGTTTTCTTCAAAAAGGCGATGCGCTTTTCCACCCGTTCGCTTGCCTGATCGGTTTTGCGAAGCTGGCCGCGCACATTCCCCAAGGCCCTTATCAAATCCGACGCCTGATCCTTTTTATTCGCCTCCAACAAAGGCGCAACCTTCTGGTCATAGTCCGTCCTGCCCTTGTTCAGCATGTGCTGAGCTTCGTCCAACCAGCCTTTCCAATCTTCCCGCTCCGCATACTTGGCGTATTTTTCGTACTCACTGGTTCCGGAAAATTGCTCAAAGGCGTTTCTTTTTTCCGTAATCTTCATGGCCAGATCGTTGATCCGTTGATCCTGGGCCTCCGCCTCTTGTTTCAAGTCCTTGGGCAGGCCGCAACCGGCGAGGGACAAAGATAGCGCCAAAAGTATTATAAATAAGGCCTTCAATTTCATGATTGGGGCGCCCTCCCGTCTAACTTGGTAATGATCCTGGTGTGCGTAATAACCAGGGCTTCTTCGTTGGGATAGGAATGGATGGTGGCCAGTTTCAGCAATCCGGGGTCCAGGCAGGCCCAGACAATGGTCTGGGGGGCGGGAAGTCCGTCTTGCGCCGGAAAATCATAAATCAGGCCCGTTTGCCGGTCCCTGTCTGCAGCCTGGAGCGCGGCTTCCCGGATTTCCCGGGCTTCCGGGTCCAAAGCCTTAAGACTTGCGATCCTGTAATGAAAGGAATACTCCATTTCATCCATCACAAGCGATTCCACAGGGCCGAACGGCGCTTTTAAGGGGCCGTATTGGCTTAAAACCTTTCCGTTTACGGCCTCATGGCACGAAAACAACTCGTGCACGCAATTTTGGGGCGTACGAAAAGTAATCCAGTGGCTGGCGCCGATGATCCGCGCCTCCAGCTCCAGGCCATTGGCTTCAAGCCTTTCGGCCTCCAGCACGTGAAAACAGGCGGCGTCCACGGGATCGGCCAACAGTGTCAGCCGCAAATCCGAGGCGGACATATCGACGTATGGGGATTGGTCCGTTTGCATCAGGATTTGGCTACCAGCTCTATGGAATCCGGGTTGATCTGCCGGCTAAGGAATAACTGGTACTCCTCCCTGCCGCCGCCCGAGCCCCATTCCTCGATGGTGATCATTTTTTTATCCCGGGACGCGAAGTCGTAAAAATACACTTTTTCCGGGGATTTGCCTTCCCGTTCGTATAAGGCGGCGTAATCGTCGTCATACTCAAAGGGAGTTTTGTCCAAAAAGATGGTATCTTCCTCTTCGGCCAGATCGTCCAGGTCGTCTTCGTCCAGGCCGTCGCCGCGATCATCCTTGATCCGGGTGAAATCCAGGGTCTTTTCCGTGACAAAGGCTTCCACCTCGTCGTCCTTTTCCCATTCAATATGGATGGATTCCCCGTCCTCAATGCAAAAGAGCTTGAGTTCGGTCCACAGGTCGCCTGTTTTCTTTTTAAAATCCTCGTCGGTTTCCCGGTATACGCCAATCTCCTTGACCACGTAGGTCTTGGAATTCAGGCGGATGAAATCGCCCAGGCTCACGTCTTCGATGGTGTATTTGTACCGATCGTTGATGGGGACGACCTTTTCGGGATTAAGAGACCGGGCTGCCGCAAATTGGGAGTCCAGCCTTCTTCTGACGGCGTTGTCCATGGTTCAACCTCTTGTTAAAACTGTCGCTGTAAAAAACTGGTTTTCCCCGTTATCTTGCAAAACGGGCGTTCAGGAACTTGGCCTTGACCGAGAACTCGCCCTGCTTGTGGTTCCGAACCACGTCCAGGACTTCATCCAGTGCGGTTTCCATGGCGCCCAGGCCTTGGAGAAATTCGTCCAGCTTGTCCTGACGGTCCGCTGGATTCAGGGCCATGTAGGGTTTTACGATGCGGAACAGGTAGTCCTCGGCGGAGCGGTTGACCTCCCAGGTCAGGTCGTTGCCTTTGTAGTCCGAGTTCATTTGAGGCAGAAGGTCCCGGAGCTTGTCGATGATTCGCTCCACGGCTTCCAAAGCCTGGGAGGGAATCGCCTGCTCCCGGATGTTGACGTTCAAAATCACCAGCCCCTGCATCAGGGGTACGGTGGGGTCAACCGGAGCCTGGGGCTCCGGAGCGGGCTGGACCGCATCCTTGCCCTTAAGAAACCATGCGATCAGAGCGCCGGCCAAGCCGCCCGCAGCGCCCCCTATGAGGGCGATGACGATGGTTTTTCCCAAAACATAAGCCAGGATCAAACCGGCGGCGAACAGGCCGCCTACTATCAACCAGGGTTTCATGCGCTATCCATCATTTATTAAGCGGTTGCTTGTTTGCAGATCATGCAGGAAAGCAGACGGCCGCTAAGGTCCCGGCCGTCCCCGGCCATGGCCTATTACTCCACAACCATCTGAAAAAATAGCATGATCTTAGCCTATTAATCATAAGTCGCCCCCATATTACATGGGCGGCTATTGGCGTGCAACCCATTTATAGATAAAAGAGGAACGGATAGGTTGTCGTATTTATTCCAGCCACTGATTTTGAATTTCGGCAAACTCGTCTTCGGAACGACAAATTTCTTGCCACTGGATAATCTGAGGAGGAACTTCGTTTTCCTGCTTAATGTAATTGGAGTAAAGGCAATAGGCCAAACTAGCAGCCTCTCTGCGAATAGCCAGCCAGTCTGCAAAGTCCAGGTAGTCATCAATAGGATCTGAGGCAATGTTTTCCAACCCTGTCAGCACGTCTATTTCAAACGCGCCGGAAAAAAAGCCAGGGCTGTCAGCCACAATGCCTCGCACTGCTGTCAAGGCGGAAAATAGCGCCGTATTTTTTCGCCATAGGACCATTTGACCCAATAACCGTAATAGATCGAATAGATCAGATTCTTCAATTCCATTCAATTCTAAGTTTTCAAAAATGGCAAGAACTGCTTTCAATCCGTCTATGACGACTTCCTGATTGGAAGAAACTAATGCGCCATATATTTTTGCGAATAACTCTTCCAATGGTTGATTGAGGACATGTGCAAAAGCGCTTTCCAACCGCAGGGTTGACAAATCGTACTCGCCCATTTCCTTGATTACCCGTGAAAGTTCAGTTGAAATTTCTTTACTAATGTCAGAAGATATATTGGGCGAGATAACAGCTACAAGAACATCCATCAACTTTTTAAAACGATATGTAAATTCACTGGCTTTTGACCCAAAAAGAGTAGGTTTGTCATCTGTCTTGAGATAATCTTTGTCAGCATCCCACCACTCCACAAGACGATAAAAAATGGATAATATTTCTTCTTCTGTCCATTGGATATGTCCTTTAGCCCCAAGGAGTTCTGAACACAGTGGACAATTCCAACCGACAATAGTAATACTGCCCCCCGCAGATCCTTGAACCGAAAATGAAGCTCCTTGGACATACTCTTTAAAAAGAGATACGACATCAGTATTTTTAGGGTAAGGAAGTATCAAATGAACAAATTTAAAAAGGCCCGTATCTACTGGAAAGCCGGTGTCATCAACCCTTTCCCATAAAGCCTTAGAAAAATAATTCTCTTGCTCAGGCTCAAGCAAATGCAAGTCATACAATCCCTTCAAAGAACAGATTGCCCATTTCCTTTCACTTGTGTCCAAAGACGAAACTCCATCAATTAAAGATGTGATACGCTCTTTTGAAACCGGAATTGCCTTGTTGACAATATTCACACCCTTCTCGACGTGAAGAAAAAGGAAAGGATGAAGAAAATCACGCTCCTGATAAGAATCAATATTTGTTGGTATGGGGAAATCCAGTAATTTTGGAATTAAGCTATATCTTTCTCGAATCGAAAATGAACTCAAGAGCCTATCCAAAAGACTCCTTACCCCAGAATACTTGTTTTTATGATTGGACTGATAAACACGCAACAAGAAATCAAAAATTCTGTGCTTTGACTCAGTAGAGCATTTACAACATAAACGAGATAGTATTTCCGGCACCATTCGCGGGAGAAGTAACGCAAGAGGAGTTCCTTTCTGAAATTCATCCATATTATTTTTAAAAGACTCTAAGTATCTATCTATATAACTATTAATTACAGATACGCGCATATCATGGAGGACATCCCTGCTAAAAAGCCTTTCTATGGCCTTGTCATCACCAAGGCGCATCATGATAGACTGTCCCCAATAGGGTGAGTATTTGGAGACACGATGCAATGCTTCTGCTGCACTTGTCGTTGCAACGGACATATTCCTAATTTTAAATGGAATACCTGTATCTTCACAAAATCTTAGAAAAGCATATGCATCCAATATTTCAGGAGACTCCCCCCTAAAACGAATCATAGGAACACTGACTCCAATATCAAAATATTTTTTTGAATATTGAGCAGGCTTTTCTATAGGTCTTTCCTGCAAGCCAATATCAAATATTTTTAATTCATATTTAGGATCACAACGGTATTTTTTTAGGTCATTCCGACGCTTTCTTGCTTCTCTCTTTTCTCGCTTTCTGATTTCATGTTTTGCTTTACGAATCCAATGATCGTAATACGATTTGGGGGAACATACTGAATCTGCTTTCAAAGATTCCCATTCACTCTCAGGGGTAATGTGGTCAAAATCATATTTTGGGTTTACAAGAATTGATTTTGAAATATCTTCGTTTCCTTGTGCTTTCTGTTGATCATTTCGATACAATAGAAATAGTTCTCTTGCCAATTCCTCCTCATCAGCAGTTGGTGGTTCATTATCATAACTAAAATCAAGCGCCGATTTAAGTTGGTCATAGATAAGCATAACAATGGATTCTTGAGAAGCCAAAGAATAGTCATCTGATATTGGTTTTTGATTAAGCAGACTTCTAGTTCTTTTTAAAGATGATTCAATAATCTCTTTAGCATTACTTGTTTCCCCAATTTCGATCAATAAAGCCGCTCTTTTAACTTCAAAGAATGGCAAAGACTCATTGATGGGCCAGTCACTCAACCTTTTTTTTAATTCAGGAATGTCCAATATAGATAAGGCAAAAAGACAGCATTCATAACCCAAGCAAGCAATTTGCTCTGGAGATAATCGCCCTGCTAATCTTTGCATGGTCCTCTCGGTATCACTCCATTCGTTTATTAAACCCTCTTCACGATAAAAGCGCATAACAGATATGGAAAGACTGAACCACCTATCTTCAATTTCACTTTTGTTCAATACTCGTTCTGAAAAACAATCAGCATCTGAAGATGACGGTATTGGCAATGTGACTTTAGAGTTATTCAATAAATATCGTTCCATATATTTATTCAAAATATTTTGAAAAAATTCAGCTTGTGAGTCATTTAGGGGGCAAAGACATTTTTCCATTCTCCAATTTAACTCGTAAGCATATTCCAAATCCATAAAGCCAGGGAGTTCATCATTCTTGGGAATCAATTTAATCCAGCTATTAGTATAAATCCAAAGGGATTTTCGATTATCTTCTGGGACTATTACCCAACCTGGATAATACAGACGTTGAGTTTGCCATACGGGCAAGACTTCATTCAATTGTTCAACCTTATTTTTCTTAGAATCGGCAAACATAAACTTGGGGTCCCTTGGCCATTCCAGAGGGTCATCTTCCGTTTGCCTACGGCTGAGAAAATTTAAAAAAAACTTCAGTCCTTTTTGATAATCACCATGAACTTCAGGGCATTGAGATAAATCAACGGCCACAATATCGCGTTCACAGAGAAGCCTTTTTTGTGCTTCTGATAAATTAAGAACCCCTACCAAATAAATCTTGGGTGTATTTTTGGGACCAAGATTGTCCCGGATCCAGCCTATCCATTGCAGAAAATTCGGATCATCCCCGGAGAACCCGATAAGACAAAGGGTGTTTTCCAATAGCGATTGCTGGACTGTGTTTACAAATGGAGCATAGTCTGTAGGATATCGTCTGTAATCTTCCTCTGTAATGACAAACGGTCTTTCAGAAGGAAAGCTGCCATGTAATTTGATTATTCGTGGTTTATTTGCATTAATTAAGTCTTCTTTGTTGACCACTAAATCATACTTTTTCAGAGGGACCAGAGCACGAGCCCTTTCAAGTAATGTATCGTAATTAGTGGTAAAAATATCTGTCCATCGTAGTTCTAGCAACATCTTATGAAGGTTGGAAGGCTCATATTCTTCATCCGGAATGGATTTTTTTAATAATTCATTTAGGGCGGGTCTTCCTAATGTCGCCTGCACCTCTCCCGCCAAACGCATGGCATTGAGGTATCGTTGTTCATAGTCCACCTTCTTACCGCGAGCCTTTAAATAGAAGGTATCTCCTAACTCGTTCCAATCTGGAAATCCTGAGCATGCAGGGCTGTTTGGCGTGGCGTTTTTACTAAACCCTGCACCGACCATAACAGCGGCTTGTTCGGACTGTAGGCGGTCAGCAATTTCATTTAAATAAGGTTTAATATTCTCTGGAATAGATTCAAATTTGGATTCGTCCATAACAGACCCCACCTTAATATAAAATTTTTGATGTTTTTAAGGATAGAATCTATTATACACAACAAAGACGATATATCAAAACAAACTTATTCCCCGCGGATCATGGCGGCGATGGCGCCCCAGGCGGAGACGCCCGCGATCATGGCGACGATCCAGGGCCAGTCCCCGGACAGGCCGGCGGCCTTGGCGCCCGCCTGGACCAGCGGCACCACGAAGACTCCCGCGATCAAAAAACCGATGACGCCTCCCATAATATGCCTGCAGCCGGGCTTTTCGGGTTTTATGTATTCGGGCTCTCCGCGCTTGTTTACGGTGACCGGTGAATCATGGGATTCCAACTTTCCTTCCGCTTCCATTTCTTCGTGAACGGCCCGGACCACATCCCCAACTGTGGACATTCCCTCTTGGGCGTTATAGGGCAGGACAATGGAATAAATAGATTCCATGCCCTCCAGGATGCTTTCCAACTGGGTTTTTGCAATCATGGGGTTGGCATGCAAGGGCAAAGGCGCGTCCATGGTAAGTTTGGACGCTTTCCCGCCCAGCAGTTCGCTCAGGTGCAAACGTATCTCATTGTATAGAGGGTCTTCCTGAGGAGGCCGGGGCGCCGGGGGGGCAGCGGGGGACGGCCGGGCTTTAAGGGCCTCCTGCGGCGCAGATTGGAAAGGTTCATGGGCTTCAGGCGCTTGCCGGGAGCCTTTCCCGCCAGATTGGGCAGGTCGGGCGGCCGCGGGTGCGGCGGGAGCGGCCGCCGCAAGGGGCGGCGCCTGTTCCTGAGCAGGCTTCTTTTTCTTTTTCGGCGCCAGAATTTTTCTGTACTTCTTCAACCGGCTTCTAAAACGGGGATTTTCCTTTTCCAAAGCCTGGGCGACCATGCCGAACTGGTCCTTTATGGGCGAGTCCCCCACATACTCCTTCCACCTTTCAAACGCGGCGAGAACCAGGGCCTTGTCATCCCATTGCTTCATGACAGGCTCCAGAATGCCGCGGACGAATTTGGCGCCGGCGGAATCAATGGCAAGCCCCATGACGCCCAAAATAACCACAATCATCAGGAGCGCCCAATACCATTTTAAGGAAGTGAAATACCAGACCGCGACCACAAGCGCCAAAAACACGATGCCGATGCCCACATTGATGTTGGCGCTTCTTTCCGCATTATCCTTTTTTAAGGCCCGGTCATAGGCTTCGTCAAACAGGATGTACAACTTTTTGGCCTTGGCGAGAATTTCCTCTTTCTCCAGAGAGCTATCCTCCTCCCCATCCTCGCTCTCCTCCACGTCCTCTGCGTTTGTAACAGGGGGCGCCGAAGGCCTGGGCGCGGGTTTGATGGGCTCCGGCGCCGCATTAACCGGCGCCTGCTGTTTGGGCGCCTGCCCTGCTTCCGCGGCAAGCCTGCATATGGCGCCGGCCTTTTCAAAGGCCAATTGATATTTCATGGCCTCTTCCGCGGTTAAGCCTCTTTTGATGACAACCGTTTTACCGCTGAACAGTTTGTTTGCGCGGTCAGGGGTCATCCTGAACATTTTAGCGAGGTTATCTTTAACTTCCTGGGGCGCACGGCCAGCGGCGACCTGACCGGAGAACAACAGAGTAAAGCGGTCTTGCTCCATGTGCGGAATCTTCTCCTTGCTATGCATTAAAGGCGGGAACCAGCAATTCGAACTTTCTACCTAGGGTGTTGCTTTAACATTTTTCCAACATATAGCACGGAGCATAAATAAACGGCAAGCCGTCCGCCAGGCTTACAGTCAAAAGACTGTGCGGAAAAATATGGCCATCGGTTTTTTTTACCCCGCCGGCCCTTTTTTAAACCGGCGATACCTCCAACCCACTGTCTTGACTGGAATTCCAAGCCCAATTGCTAAGGCTTATCAAAACACCACATATAGTAGAGTAAATATTTTCAAAACACCCTCTGTTGTGTTTTTTCCTTTACAAGGGCCCTAAGCTCTGATAAATAGGACATCACTTGCATAGTAAATGCGCCATAGTATCCAAAGAAATTAAAGGGGGCTCGGCAAAATCAGCCGGGGGCGTCCTTAAAATCCGTGCGTCATTCTAATAAACTGCGGGCCCGAACCTGAAAAAGGGGGCGAGGCGGCCGCGGTTGCAATACATCGAAGAGATTACGGCAAGTTTCCATTCAAGGAGCGTGGAAATTCCATGAAACTCAAGCAGCTTGAACTTTGCGGTTTCAAGTCCTTTCCTGACAAGACGACCATTCCCTTTCCGGGAGGAGTGTCGGCGGTTGTGGGGCCGAACGGCTGCGGCAAGAGTAATATCGTGGACGCCATCCAGTGGGTCACCGGGGAGCAGCGAGCCAGGCAGCTTCGCGGGAAATCCATGGAGGATGTCATTTTTTCGGGTTCCAAAAGCCGCCCGCCGGTCAACATGGCCGAGGTTTCCATAACCTTCGCCAACGATAATGGCAGTTGCCCGGAGGAGTATCGCGACTTTTCCGAAATCATGGTGACCCGCCGTTTGTACAGGTCGGGCGAACGCGGGTATTTCATCAACAAGCAGCCCTGCCGCCTTAAGGACATCCAGAATCTGCTCATGGGCAGCGGGATCGGCGCCGGCACTTACGCGGTGATCCAGCAGGGCAACCTGGGCGCCATCACTGAGGCTGGCCCGGACGAACGGCGGATTTTTATTGAGGAAGCGGCGGGCATCACCCGATATAAGGCCCGAAAAAAGGAAGCTCAGTCCAAAATCAAGAGCACCCGCACCAACCTGTTGCGCGTCATGGACATCATTACGGAAGTGGAGCGCAACATGGCCTCCCTGAGCCGTCAGGCCAAAAAGGCGGAACGGTACAAGGAATACAAAAAGCGCATTGAAAAAATAGACATTGCCCTGGCTGCGTTGGAATTCGACCGGTACACCCAGAGAATTTCCGAAACTCACCGGCTGCTCCAGGAGTTGAAGGACCAGGAAATATCCCACGTCACCCAGTTGAGCAAGCTGGACGCGGCCATGGAGGAGATCCGCCAGGAACGCGCCTCCATGGCGGAGGACGTGAATAAAAAGGAAATCCGGTGCTTTGAGCTCCAGCGCCAGGTGGACCGGATGGAGAAGGATCTCCAATACGCCAAGACCGAGTCCTCCCGTTTGGCTCAGGAGGCCGGAGAACTGGAATCCCAGTTGGCCGGGCTTCGCGAAAAGCAGGAGCGCATCGTCCAGGACAGGAGCCAGTGCCGCGAAGACATGGAAAAAGCGGCCCGGGACCTGGAGCAGACCAAGGCCCTTTTGACGGACGACGAACAGGCTGTCACGAGCGTCAGGCAAAATCTGGCCCGGTACAAGGCGGCGTTGGAAGAGGAAAAATCCCGCCTGACCCAGCTTTTGGGAAACGAAGCCAAATACAGCAACATCTACCAGAACGCGGCCAACACCAAGCAGGATATCGCCCGCAGGCTCCGCCAGCTTTCCGAAGAAGTGGTCCGGGCCGGCCAGCGTGAGCAGGAAACCAAGCGGGCTTTGGCCGACGCGGAAGAAAACCTGGAAGGCATCCTGGAGGAAGCCGAATCCGTCAAGGGCGAGTTGGTCTACATTGAACAGGCCCTGGAGGAAAAGCGTGCGGAGCTGGGCGACCAGTTGAGAAAAGTCCAGACCCTGGACATGGAGCGCAGCAAGTCCAAGTCCCAGTTGAGCGCCCTTAAAAGGATGGAAGGCAACATGGAGTGGTTCCAAAAAGGCGTGCGCGAGGTGGTCGCCTGGGATCAGGAAGCCAACAAGGAGGATTCCCGGATTCTGGGCGTGCTGGCCGACGTGGTCAAGCCGGAGCCAGGCTACGAAGAAGCCGTGGAAGCGGCTTTGGGCGAGGCTCTGCAATTCGTCATCGTCAAGGACAAGCAAACCGCCCTGGACGCCATGGAGCACCTGGCCGAGGCCAAAAAAGGCCGGGCCGGCTTCATGCCCGTCTCTTGGGTGGATGCGGGCTTCACCCCCGGCTCCTTGAATCATGCATCTTCCCTGCTTCAGCATGTGGAGGCCGCCGACGGATGCGGGCATCTGATCAAATCGCTGCTTTCCGACGTGCTGGTGGCCGAGGACGCCAAGGCGGCCGTGGAATTGAAAAACGGCTACAATGATCTGACCGTGGTCACCAAGGACGGCGTGGTGCTGGTTTCTCCCCGGGGAATCGTCGGGGGGGGGCAGGAACACTCCGGTCCCGGCATCCTGGCCCAAAGGCAGCAGTTGACCCAGCTGGAAGAGACCATCGCTTCTTTGGAAGAGGAATTGGAGACGGCCAAGGAAAGCCAGGAAACCCTGGAAAAGGAAACCCGGGGCCTGGAAACCGATCTCCAGAGGATGGTGGAAGGCCTGCGGGATCTGGGCCGGGAGGAAATGGAAGCCCAAAAGGAAGTCTCGCGCCTTAAAGAAGACACAAAGCTGGCGGCCCGGCATCATCAGATCGTCATTTCGGAGCAGGACCAGCTCATGGGCGAAGAAGACGACGCGGAAGAAGAGTTGTCCAAATATAAAGGCTTGGTGGACGAGGCTGTAAACGAGGTCCAGCAGGCTGAAGAAGCGGTTAAGCAGGCGGCCATCCAGGTGGAGCAGGCCGAGGCCGAGTTGGACGGCTTTTCGGAAAAAACCACGGATCTTCGCGTGGAAATAAGCGCCCTGTCCGCCCGCCTGGACAACCAAAAGGAAACTTACGTCCGGTTGGCCGAGTTTGAAGAGGAAAACCAAAAGCGCCTGGAATATACGGAGCGCGAAGCCCTTAGGCGGCGTTCGTCCTCGGGCCAGTCTTCGGATAAAATCGAAGAGCTGGAATCCCGCCTTACGGATGCTTATACGGAATTGACCCAGGCCAAGGAAGCCTTGGAGAAGGTGGAAATCTCCCGTCAGCAGATCGAGAATTCGCTGAAGGAAAGCGACGCCATGCAGGCCAGGATTAAGAACGAGCGGGAAAGCCATCGCGAAAAGGTTCGGGACCTGGAGCTTTCCCAGTCCCAGCGCAAGGTGCGTCAGGAAGCCGTGGCCTCCCGCATTCTGGAGAAGCTGGGCCGTCCTTTGACCCAGGCCAGGAACGACGAGGGCCTGCCCGACGTCAGCGATCCCAAGCTGGCGGACGAAGCGGCCATGGAAATGGACGACCTGCGCCAGAAGATCGGCCGCATGGGCGACGTGCACCTGGGCGCCATCAACGAGTACGAGGCCCTGCAGGAGCGTTACGAATTCCTGACTCAGCAGCGGGACGATCTCATGCACGCCATCGAGTCGTTGGAAAAGGTCATCCGCAAAATCAACCGCTTCACCCAGAAAAAATTCATGGAGACCTTCCAGAAGGTCAACGAGAAGCTGGCCCTGGTTTTTCCGCGTTTGTTCCACGGAGGTTCTGCGGAAATCAAGCTGTCCGAGCCGGACAAGCCCCTGGAAACCGGCGTGGAATTCGAAATTCGGCCCCAGGGCAAAAAGATCACCCGCATGAGCCTGCTTTCGGGCGGTGAAAAGGCCCTTTCGGCCATCGCCTTTGTGTTTGCCATCTTTTTGATCAAGCCCGCCTCCTTCTGCCTTATGGACGAGATTGACGCGCCTCTTGACGATGCCAACGTTTCGCGTTTTAATGAACTATTGAAGCTGATCGGGGAGAAATCCCAGATCGTAATGGTAACCCATAACAAGAAATCCATGGAATTCGCCGACATCCTATATGGAATCACCATGGAGAACAAAGGCGTCTCCAAAGTGGTGTCGGTCAACCTGGAAAAAGCTCAGGAAGCGGCATGAGTTGGTTTAAAAAAAAAGACAAGGCGGAAAAAGCCCAAGAGGCGAACGAAGATAAAAATCCGGAACAGGAAGCCCCCGAAGCCCAGGCGGAGGAACCAATCGCCGGAGCTGAAGAGGCCGCTCCGGCCGAGGAGGATGCGCCCCCCGCTTCTCCCAGGCAGGAGGCTGGCTTGGGGGCCAGGTTAAAGGACAAGCTGGCCAAGACCCGGGATGTCCTCAACACTCCCATCGAAGATTTTTTCATTACAAAAACCGAGTTGACGGAAGACTCCCTGGAGGAGTTGGAAGAAACGCTGATCACGGCGGACATGGGCGTGAACACGGTCATGGATCTGATGGAGCCCGTCGCCGAAAAGGTGAACAAAAAGCAGATCACCAATTCCAAAGAGTTGCGGGCCGCCCTTACAGACGCCATGCTGGACCTGATCAAGCCGGTCCATGAAAACAAGGAGCTGCCCAACAAAAAGCCCCTGGTCATCATGGTCGTGGGCGTGAACGGCGTGGGCAAAACCACCACCATCGGCAAGCTGGCCGCCAATTTCAAAAAGCAGGGCCAAAAGGTCATGCTGGTGGCGGCCGATACATTCAGGGCGGCCGCCGTGGAGCAGTTGGAAATCTGGGCTGAACGTGCAGGCGTCCAGATAGTGCGTCACAGGGATAATTCCGATCCGGCGGCGGTGGCTTATGACGGCGTGGCAGCCGCCGAAGCCCGGGGCATGGACGTGGTGATTATCGACACGGCGGGCAGGCTCCACACCCAAGTCAACTTGATGGAAGAATTGAAGAAAATCCGCCGGAGCTGCCACAAGAGCCTGCCGGGATCGCCTCATGAAACCTGGCTGGTCATTGACGCCAATACCGGGCAGAACGCCGTAAGCCAGGCCAAGTTGTTCCACGAGGCGATCGGGGTGACGGGCATGATCCTGACCAAGGTGGACGGTACGGCCAAAGGCGGCATTGTGGTTTCCATATGCCACGACATGGACGTTCCCATTCGATATATCGGATTGGGTGAAAAAGCAGAAGATTTAAGGGAATTTGAAGCCAGGGAGTTCATCAAAGCCCTGTTTTAAGGCTTTTAATAGGGTTCAAAATTCAAAAAAGCCCGAATTTCGGGCTTTTTCGGCATTTTGGGATTGACATTCGTTTTGAATGCGTTTAAAATTTGCTAAATTTCCACAAGAGGTACAGTATTTCATTAGTTCCACTTCACGTTTTCTTACTACGAAAGGGGGGAAGAAACATGACGAAGCCCGAACTGATCGAAAAGATGGCCAAAGACGCCAAAATCACGAAAGCCCAGGCGGCCGCGGCCCTCAAGTCCTTTACCGAAGGAGTCAAAATGGCTCTTAAGAAAAAGGACGGCAAACTGACTCTGGTTGGCTTTGGCACATTTTCCAAAGTGCGCAGAAAAGCCCGCAAGGGTCGTAACCCTCAAACCGGCGAACCCATCAAAATCAAAGCTTCCAATGCGGTTAAATTCAAACCCGGCAAGGCCTTGAAAGAATCCATCTAGCCAGGATTCCGTAATTTAGGCATTGCCAACCCAGAGATGTTTGCAAAAACTGCAGTATCGGTATAATCAAGACAGGTGAATTGCGCTCAGACGCTTTTCACCTGTCTGTTTTTGGACCTGCAAAATTAAAGGCCTTTGAATTCAAGTAGATAGAACCAGGGGGACGGGGTGGAAAATCAAGCGGAAAAAATAACCGTTGTTACGGCGGAGAGTCGCAGTCTGGCGTCCCGCCTAAATCCCGCGGAGACGGCGAAAAGCCTTTGGAACTCCCGCTGGCTGCTTAGGCCCCTGGTCAGGCGTCAAATGGCGGCCCGCTATAAAGGTTCGCACCTGGGATTTTTTTGGACCCTATTGAATCCTCTGGCCTTGCTTGGCATTTACACCTTTGTGTTTTCCGTAATCCTGCAAACGCGCTGGCCCCAGGGCGCAGGGTCCCACAGCGAGTTCGCCCTGGCCCTTTTCGCGGGACTCATCCCGTTTAATTTTCTATCCGAAACCCTTCAGGCTGCGCCAAACGCCGTCTTTTCCTACCGGACCTATATCCGGAAAACGGCTTTTCCCCTGGAAATCCTGCCATTGGCCAATTTAGGCGCGGTTCTGGTCCAGTCTCTTTGCAGCCTGTGCATCCTGCTTGCGGGAACCTGGCTGATACGAGGAAGCATTCCGGGGACCGTCCTGTTGTTAGCTCTGATTTATCCGCCGATTATCCTCATGTGCACCGGCCTGGCGTGGTTCATCGCCGCTCTGGGAGTCTATTTGCGGGACACCGCCCACATTGTGAACATCGGGTTGTTGATGCTCTTTTTTCTGACCCCGATTTTCTACCCGGTCACGGCCGTTCCCGAACCATACCGTTTGGTAGCCTGGCTGAATCCATGGTGCTTTATTACGGAATCTTTTCGCAACGCCGCGGTATGGGGCCGCCCGCCCGGCATTTGGGCCCTGCTCCTGGCGTGGATAGGGTCCATGATTGTCTGCCAGGCGGGTTACGCATTTTTTACGGCTCGGAAAAAGGACTTTCCGGACTTGGTTTAATCGACGCCTCTTATCGCCCGGCGATTTCTCCTGTCAGGAGCTTTTTTAAGCCCTCCAAGGTGCCTTTCCAGACGGCTTCCTTACCCGTTTCGCCCGCCATAATGGCCACGGTGATTTTTTCCTCCACGCTCACCTCAATGGCGATCTCCTCTTCGGCGATGGTAAAAACCGCTTCGCCCCATCTTTCAGCGGGAAACCCCGTGGCTTCACAGTCGTAATCGGTTCTCATTTCCACAGACATTCTAATGTCGTCGCTCATGGTTCACCCCTCTTCATTTTGGATACAAAAAAAAGGCGGGACGTTCGCCCCGCCGGTTTAATCATAGCGCGCTGTGCGCCTTGGTCAAATTATCCTCCACAGCCGCACCCGCAGCCGCAGGCTTCTCCGTGTCCGCCGGCCATGGCAACGGCTTTGACGATTTCGCGGTCTTCCGCTTTCTCCACCTTGTCCACGGTGGATTTGAGGAAAAAAGAGCCTTCATCGATCTGACGGAACAACGGAACGTCGATATGTCCGAAAATATCTCCCAATTCGGACTGGCGCAAGGGTAAAACAACGGAGGCGCCAACTTCCTTGTCCAGCAATTGGTATTCGAACGGAGTCATGCCCTCCACAGCCACGCCGAATATAAATTCAAAATGGCACTTGCCCGGGGTGAGATCCATATTGTCCTCGCTGGTTCCCGCCTCAAGCAATAAGGTCACTTTGCTTAGGTTGCTCACCTTGTTGTTTTCCTGGGTCATGTCCTCACCTCTTGGCTACAGGTTTCTGTGTTTTCTAAAAATAGGACATGAGAAAGGATTTGGCAATTCTTTCCTTATAGTTTTGCTCGGGCATGGATTTATTACATGGGAAATCGCTTTAATCAGCGTATTGTATAAAAAAACCGGCTTGGCGCAGCAAGGCTCGGCGCCAAGCCGGTGAAGGCGGCTGCTTTTATCCCCAGGCGTCGTCAGGCGCGTCCAGCATGGGAAATTCCGGCATGCTGCGACTGTCGTTTGCGGAAATGAGCGCCCTATCACCCGAACGGCGTTGCGCATTTGTTTTAAAACGCCCAATCAAAGATTTTAAGGTGGAGGCCTGGGCCGACAGTTCCTGGGCGGAAGATGCGGTTTCTTCCGCATTCGCTGTATTTAGCTGGGTTACCGAATCAATCTGTCCCAGAGCCTGATTGATCTGGGCGGCGCCTTGAGCCTGATCATTGGAGGCCTCTGCAATTTCTCCCGCCAGATTGGTTACTTTATGAATGCCGTCCAATACCTCCCTTAGTATTTCCTCCGTCTCTGAGGCGACCCGGGAGCCGTCAGTCACTCGCCTGATGGAGTCTTCAATCAGTTCAGAAGTCTCGGCTGCAGCTTTGGCGCTGCGGGACGCCAAATTACGCACTTCCTGGGCGACCACGGCGAATCCCTTGCCGTGTTTTCCGGCTCTGGCGGCTTCCACGGCAGCGTTCAGGGCAAGCAGGTTTGTCTGGAAGGCGATATCGTCAATGACCTTGATGATTTTTGAAATGTCGTTGCTCGCCTGTTCAATTCCGCCCATGGAAGCAACCATTTCCTCCATTTGGGAGGCGCCCTTATCCCCGGATTCTCCCACGGAGTGTGCGATATTGTTAGCTTCCCGGGCGTTTTCCGCATTTTCTTTGGCTTGCTTGGCGATTTCCGACATGGAAGCCGTAATTTCCTGAAGAGAAGCCGCCTGCTCCGTGGCCCCCTGGGATAAGGACTGGCTGGCCGAGGAAATTTGTCCGGCGCCCGCATGCACCTGCTCGGAAGCATTATTCACTTCGCTGGCCAGGGCGTGGAGCGAATCCACCATTTTCTGAGCCACAGGACTGATGTCATCCTGTTCATCCCTTTGTGGAAAGGAAACCGTCAGGTCTCCGTTGGCCACTTCCTCCAATAGTCCCAAAAAGGCGCGCATGCCGTCCACAAATCTATCAATGGAAGCGCCCATGGCGGCGACTTCGTCGCGCCCTTGAATATGGGCTTTGGCGCTCAGGTCTCCTATGGAAATGCGATCCATCAACGCCGACGCTTTCTTGATGGGTTTTGCAATGCGGCCCGCCACCCACCACATCAGAATCAGGCAAACGACCATCAAAAAAGCACTGACCGTAGCAGCTATAATAATCAATTTCCTGTCCTTGGCGGCTTTGGCGACCGCCTGCGCCGTTACAATAGATTCCGGCACAAGCACATTAGCGCTCCAGGGGGTGCCGGTCTGGCCAATGCGAATAGGGATGAATCCTTCAATATTTCCCTCTTCCACCTCAATTTTTTGCTTTCCGCTCTGAACATGCCCGATATCAGCCTTCCAATCATTATGCACTTCCTGCATATGCTTTCCGACAAGCCCCGGCTTCCCGGTGACTCCGGCAAGAATTCCACTATTGCTGATCAGGACAACCCGCCCGTGACCGTCAAAAAACTGGTTCATATTGTCGGCCATGGCCTGGAAGGAGTCCAGCTTCATGTCCACCCCGGCGATGCCGTAAAAAACGTCATTTACAATAATGGGTGCAACCATGGAGGTTAGCAGTACGGGTTTGCCGCCAATTTCATAGATATAAGGTTCCAGGATGCATTCCTTCATTGTTTTTTTGGGGATCTGATAATAGTCCCCAGCGCCCTCTTTATCATAGTCCACCAAAGCCTCCAAAACCGGCTCGCCGTCATCTCCCTTGTGCCAATACGGGATGTATCGCCCTGTTTGATCGTGCCCTTCCACGCCCATGTACAAATCGTCCAGGCCGTCAAATGCGTCGGGCTCCCAGGCGGTGTAAATGCCGAGGAGTTGGGGGTTGTTCTCCAACATTGTTTTCAGGATGATGGTGAATTCATCGCGATACATTTTCAAGGGCCTGTCAGGATCTTTAACTCCGGATAACATCTGGGCCAGGGACCGCGCCAAGTACAAGGACTGGTCAAGCTTCGTTTCAATCTCCCTGGCTATCTTTTCGCCTTCTTCCGCAACATCCTTGACGCCCTGCTTCTCCGCCAGCTCCCGGTTTTCAGCGGCTGTCAGGTTCATTTCATAGGTGAAAAAGGCGACAATAATTCCTACCAGAACCAGGATGGACAAAGCGGCTGATAAAGCGATCTTCTGCTGAATACTTTTAATCTTCATTTGTACCCCTCATTCGAGTTTGTGCATGAATAAAAAGACCGCGGACATAGCGGCTTGCCAGTTGATTTAGTGAGCCAATAGCTGGGGCCCTATATACACAGCGCCGGCTGGCTGGGCGTCCTCGGGAATCAAGCATCGTTACCGGACCGAAGAAAAGGAATATGCGTTGGGCGCCCAAGAAATACAAACAGATCCCATGCGAAGACGGATAGGAGCGCCTATCTTTTGATTGCAAGGTTTGTGCCTGTTTGGAAGGAAATCTGAAGGGAAACCAAAAGCCCGGGAAGGGGCAAAGGAAAACTAAAAGCCATGAAACAAAACGGGCGCAAGGCTTGAGCCCCGCGCCCGTGTACAATCCTTGAAAATGATTAAGTGAAGGCTATTTGCCCTTGAAGTCGGGCTTGCGTTTTTCCATAAAAGCGGCGACGGCTTCCAATACGTCCTCGGAGGGAAGCTGGGCCGCGTTTTTCTGGGCTACATAGGTCAGGCCTTGATACACGCCGTTATCCCGGCCGTGCAGGATGACGTCCTTGACCCCTTGCACCGTCAATGGCGCCAGGCCTGCAATGTCTTCGGCAAGCTCCCTGGCTTTGGCGATCAAAGCGTCCTGATCCTCGCAAACATGGGTGACAAATCCCATGTCCAGGGCTTCCTGAGCGCCGAAATCCCGGCCTGTGAGCGCCAGTTCACGGAATCTTCCATGGCCGATCAAGGTGGGCATGCGCTGGAGCGTGCCCAGGTCGGCGATAATGGCGATCCGGGTTTCCCGGATGCTGAACGTTACGTCCTTGGTGCAGATGCGGATGTCGCAAGCGCTGAGCATATCGATGCCGCCGCCTATGCAGTGGCTGTGCGCGGCTGCAATGACCGGCTTGCGGCATTTTTCAATGACGTTCATGCTTTCCTGCAACTCCAGAACATGGGCGCGGAGATTCTCCCGGTCGTCGGCCCCGGATCCTCCCAGCAGGGACTGGCCCGCTTCCACAAGATCCAGGCCCGCGGTAAAGGATTTGCCTTCGGCCCGAATGACGACCACGCGGACGTCCGGGTCTGCGTCCAGTTCCTTGAATATGTCGATCAGGCCGTAAAAAAAGGCATGGGTCATGGTGTTGCGTTTTTGAGGGTTATTGAGCACCAGCCAGGCAATATGCCCCTCTTTTTCCACCTTTAATATATCGTCGCTCATTCATTTCTCCTGTTTTTGTCGGCATAGCAGGCGGTTGAGCCGATCACTTAATCTGGCCGTTTAACTTTACGAGCCTTTCCTCGGCTTCCTTCATGATCCGCTCGAACAGTTCGGCCACCGTGGGAACGTCGTGGGTCATGCCCACGCCCTGGCCCAAGGAGACGATGCCCGCGCCCAAGTCGCCTTCGTCGTACATCTTTTTGGCGTTATCGCCCTTGATGACTTCGTAAAGCTCTTCAAAGGAGGCTTGGTTCTCTTCCAGTTCGCGGCATTTTTGGGCCGCGTCGTTGATCCAGACGCGGTGCGTGGCGTTGATGCTGCGCATGACCAGCATGGTGTCTAGTTCGGAAGCGCCCACAAAGGCTTGCTTGAGGTTGTCGTGGATGGGGCATTCCTTGGTGGCCATGATGCGAGAACCCATGATCACGCCTTCGGCGCCCAGGGAGAGAATGGCTGCAACGCCCCGGCCGTCGGAAATGCCGCCGCCGCCGATCACAGGCAGGTTCACGGCGTCCACAACCGTGGGAACCAGAACCATGGTGCCGATATCCAGCCTGCCCGTGGCGCCGCCGTTTTCGTACCCCACCACGGTGACCACGTCCGCGCCCATGCCCTGCACTTTAAGCGCGTACTTGACGCCCACGCATTTATGAATCCAGGTCATGCCGGCGTCCTTGAAGCGCTTGCACAGTTCTTCGGGAGCCGAATGGCCGGAGGTTTCCACGATTTTGACGCCCTTGTCGATCATGACGTCCACGTACTCGTTATTGTCAATCGCGCGCATGGCCGGAAACAGATTGATGTTCACGGCAAAGGGTTTGTCCGTTTTCTTCTGGATAGCGTCTACAGCGACTTCAAACTCTTCCTTGGATTGATAAACCGCGGAAGCCAAAACGCCCAGCCCCCCTGCGTTGGAAATGGCGGCCACAAAGTCGGCCGTAGTAATCCACATCATGGTTCCGCCCACGAGGGGGTATTTGATGCCCAGCAGCTTGGTGAGTTTGGTTTCGATCATTACTTCCTCCATTTGTGATTTATCAGGTTAACGATAATCCGGCAAAATTTATCGATTGGATAAATTTTAAACAGCTGGCAACGCTATACGCAATAAGGCCGGATAGATTTGCGCAGGAAGAATTGCCTCAAAAGGTTTCAAGGGCTGTAAAGCCTTCGTGATTGTTCGCTAACGTATAAAATCGCCTTTTTGACGCCCGCTGTCAAGTCTTAGCATGCTGCAGACGCGAAATCCCTTGGCGATCTTTGGGCTTTTTGGTATTTTATATCTGTTTCTATGCGTTTCCTTTCGTTTTTTCCACCGGACCCTAATGAGGAAGCTCTTGCTCAAAAATTTTGGGATGTTTTTTGCATGCTGTATTCGCAGTATTCCCAAACTGATTCTCTCACGGAGGTTGTGTACATGGCCGGCGCTTTTAAAACGGCTTCTGATACGCCAATTCAATTGCTTAAAGTCAGCATTCTCGCCAATAATCCCGACACAGGCGAATCCATGGAGCGCATTCTGGAAAGGGCCGAAGCCTTCCAATGCGCCGGAGTCGCCCGCAATACGGACGAATTGCAATCGCTTGCCGCCCAAGGCGGCGTTCATGCGGTTTTGCTGGATCACGCCCCTACCCTTCAGGAAAAAATCCTGGCCCAATCCCTGGGCCTGCCATTGACGCTTTTGGACGACGACGAAACCCAAAATGAGCCGATCCCTTCAGTCTGCGGCCGTCTGCAAAAAGACGCCGCTAACGCAGCGTCCCTGGAGATGGTCCTGAACCATGCCCTGGAAACCCATGCATTAATCCAGGATCTAGGTAAGGCCTGTTCCCGCATGAACTACTTGCGGGAAAATCGGGAGACAGCCGAACGCCTGGGAAATATCATCAGCATGATCGGGGTGGCGGCCCACGAGGTTAATCAGCCTCTCACCAGCCTCTTGGGCCACCTGGAACTGATGAGCATGAACAAGGACGACGCGGAAAAGGTGTTGAAATACCTTGACCGGGTGGATGAGTCGGGCGAAAAAATCGCTTATATCGTCAAGCAAATTCAGGACTTGCGGCATGAACACTGGGCTAATGACGGGGTCTTTGAGGCGGACGGACGCAGCCTGTTTGTTTTATTCGCCGGCGCCAATGGCGACATATTCGAGCATCTTTCCAAAGTTTTGGAGGGATATCCCAAAATTCATGGGGCCAGGGCTGTCGGCGACCAAATTCCCGTGGAAACGGACGTTGTGGTCGCGGAATACTCCACCGGGCATGATTGGCAATCATGGATCGAGGCGGCCAGGGAAGCGGATAAAAATATTGTCTTGACGGCGGAATGCAGGGATATGCCCGGGGCCTGCAAGATAGTCAACATAGGCCAGGCGGACGGAGTTATGACTGCCTGGGCGCCTGAATCCGAATGCTTACAAATTTTGACCCAGGTATGCGAAGTCGGCTACTTTCGTAAAAAAGCAAACAACGCCCGGTTGAGGCTGCGCAATACAGCCCTTAAGGACGACCTGACCGGCCTTGTCACGGACTCCATCATGAAAAGAGCCGTGGGCAAGGAAATCCCCAGGTCGGAGACCATGAAGCGGACTTCTTCGCTGCTCGCCATTCACGTGGAAGATATGGAAAACATTCAGGAAAAAATCGGCCCAAAAGGTTTGAATCACGCCATTTTATTCGTTGGCAAGCATTTGCGAAGAAACTCCCACAGAGAGGACCTGCCGTCCAGGGTGTTCGGCGACCGATTTCTCGTTCTCCTGCCGGGCAGGGATAAAAACGAGGCCCGGGAATGGTGTCATTGCCTCACTCAGGCCATTGAACAGAATCCTTTTGACTGGTTTGGTAAAACCATGGATATCGGCATTACGGCAGGAATCGTAGAGCACGTTGGAGGCCAGCCCGAAACCATGGAAAGATGGATGGAAAATGCCGAGCAAGCTCTCGCTCAAGCCAGGGCGCAAGGGCCGGGAACCGTTTTTGTGTTGGAATAAATGAGGCGGCCGGCTTGCTTTACTCCTCGGGTATTTTTTGTTTCAGCAAATCGGGAAAATGATTGACCGGGCCGTGTCCTCCGCCTAAAGGCAAGCCGTGTTTGACGGCTCTTGTCGTAAACTCCTTGGCGCGAAAAACCGCTTCCCGCACTTTCATGCCTTTAGCCAGCCCCGCGGCGACGGCCGAGGCGAATGTACAGCCCGTGCCGTGGGAATGGGGCGTGTCGATTCGCTTGCCCGGATACTCAAAAAATTCACTTCCGTTATACAATAAGTCGTTGGGCTGACCCTGGCAGTGCCCGCCCTTGATCACCACCGCAGCAGGGCCCATGGTCTGGATGGCCTTGGCCGCCTCTTTGATCTGTGACAAATCTTTGACGTCATACCCCACCAGTTCTGACGCTTCGTCCAGATTGGGCGTCACAACCCGAGCCAGGGGGAACAACTCCTTCACCATAATCTCGTAGGCTTCCTGCAGCAAAAGATCCTTCCCGCCTTTGGCTTTCATGACCGGGTCCACCACCAGATTCTCAAGCCCCAAATCGCGGATTTCCCGAGCCACGATCCGAACCGTTTCAGGCCCGCCCAGCATGCCGGTTTTTACGGCTTTCGGACGCATGTCCGAAGCCACGGCGCGAATTTGAGCGACGATCAAATCGGGCGAAACCTCTTGCCAATCCTGCACTCCAAGGGTGTTTTGGGCGGTAATGGCCGTAATGGCGGTCGTTCCATATACTCCGAGCGCTGCAAAGGTTTTCAAATCCGCCTGAATTCCGGCTCCCGCTCCGGAGTCGGATCCGGCGATGCTTAGAACGACAGGAATGGTTGAATCAGGCATGGTTTGTAACCTTTCGCAATTTAGTTATCAGGCGTCCAGAGCCTCCAGGATCTCCTGGGCGCGTTTGACGCTGATGCCCGGAACCTGGGCGATGTCCTCGGGACTGGCCTCTTTCAGGCGTTTTATGCTGCCGAAATGCCGCAACAGGGCTTTTTTCCGCTTCTCCCCTATTCCGGGCACACTATCCAGGGCGGATTTTCGAATGGTCTTGGCCCGTTTTTTTCTATGGGTTGTGATGGCGAAGCGGTGGGCTTCGTCCCGAACCCGTTGCAGGAACAAAAGCACGTCCCCGTCCCGGCCGAAAACCACGGGGTTGGCCTGCCCGGGGCGGTAGATTTTGTCCATGGTTTCCTTTTTGGCTTCGTCTTTTTTGGCGATGCTGATCACCTCAAAAGCGCCCATGACGCCCAGGCCGTCCAAAACGGACGCCGTAATGGAAAGCTGGCCTTTGCCTCCGTCGATCAAAAGAACGTCGGGAGTGGGCCAATCCTTGTCCGGCGAAAACCGCCGCGCCATGACCTCGTGCATGGCCGCGTAATCATCCGGGTGGTCCAGGCTGTCGATATTAAAGGTGCGGTATTCGGACTTGGCTTCCTTGCCGTCCTCAAAGACGATCATGGAAGCTACGGTCTGATTTCCGCCGGTATGGGAAATGTCAAAGCACTCGATGCGCCGGGGCGGCCGATCCATACGCAGACGCTTTTGCAGCCTTTCCAGCAGGCTTTTGAACACATTTTCCGACGAAATGCGGTCCTTAAGGGCTTCGTGGGCGTTTTCGTTGGCCATTTCAATGAGGCGGGTTTTTTCGCCCCGTTGCGGCCAGTGGAGAACCACCCGTTTTTCCGCGGTTTCGGTAAGCCATTGTTCCATCAACTCCATGTTTTCCAATTGGCAGGGAACGAACACCTCGTCAGGGATGAACCGGTCCTTGTCATAATACTGGCGTAAAAATGCCTGAATGCTTTCCGAGTCCGTGCCCAGGACTTCATCAAAGTTGTAGTTCCGGGACCCCAACAAAAAGCCGCCCCGGACGTAAAGCACGGAGATGGCCGAACCTTCCGGCTCCCTATCGATGCCGATCACGTCCCGGTCCACAAAATCCGTGGTTACGGCCGCCTGTTTTTCCACCGTGGCCTGAATGGCAAACATGCGATCCCGCAGGCGAGCAGCCAGTTCGTACTCCTGCCTTTCGGAAGCGGCGGCCATCTGCTCCTTGATTTTTTGGAGCAAATCATTTGTGCGGCCTTTTAAAAACAGGATCACCTCATTCACCATGTCCAGGTATTCGTCCCGGTCCACGGGAAGGCAGCAAGGCCCCAGGCATTGCCCCATCTGATAGTTCAGGCACGGCCGGTTGCGTTTGGGCGGCTCCTTTTGCTTGCATTTGCGGAGTTGAAAGGTCTTGTTGATGATCTTTAATGTGCTTCTTAGCTTGCCCGCCGACGAAAACGGCCCGAAATAAATGGCGCCGTCCTTTTTGACCTTTCTAACCACTTCCAGGCGCGGATAGGACGTGCGCACGTCGATTCGCAGGGAGGGAAAGCGTTTTCCGTCTTTTAACAGGATATTGTAGCGGGGCTTATGCTTGCGGATGAGGTTGGCTTCCAGGATCAGAGCTTCCTTTTCCGTGGTCACCAGGATAGCGTCAAAGGAGGCGATCTTCTTGACCAGGATGCCGGTTTTCAGGTCCCGGTTGGCCTTCTCCAGAAAATAGGAAGACACCCGTTTTTTCAGGCTTCTGGCCTTGCCCACATAGATGATCTCCCCGGACTCGTCCTTCATGAGATACACCCCGGGTCCGTTGGATAATGTGGCCAGTTTTTTTTCTATTTCAGACAAAAGTCCGCCGCCTCCATCATGAGGAAATCAGACGCAATTACGCTCGCGCATCCATACTCAAATAATAACACGCGCCGGGCGTTCCGGCAAGATTTGAACCTTTTCAATCCGCTTCCTTTGTTATATAAAAATCAGCATAAATATACGCAGAACCACTGTTTTTAACCATACCCCTAACCGGCGGCGAAAACCCACGTCGATTTTTTAAGCTCTAAGGATTAAAGCGGGAATGAAACTGATCCACACTTCCGACTGGCACCTGGGCCGCTCTCTTTACGGAAGAAAGCGGTACGACGAATTCGAGCAATTTCTGGACTGGCTTTTGGAAGTCATCCGCGAAAGGCAAGCGGAAGCCTTGCTGGTTTCCGGGGACGTTTTCGATACCGGGACGCCCAGCAACCGGGCCCAGGAATTGTATTACCGGTTTCTGGGAAAGATATCCCGGACGGGCTGCCGCCACGTAGTCATAACCGCAGGCAATCACGACTCTCCGACTTTTCTTGACGCCCCTAAAACCCTGCTTCGCTACCAAAGCGTCCATGTTGTGGGAGGGATCGATGAAGATCCTGCAAACGAAGCGCTGGTCTTGAATGATGATAAAAGCCGGCCGGAATTGATCGTCTGCGCAGTCCCCTACCTCCGGGATCGGGACGTCCGTTTGGCGGAAGCCGGAGAATCCATGGACGACAAAGCTCAAAAAATGCTTGCCGGAATCGAGGAGCACTACAAACGGGTGTGCGGCGCCGCCAAGGCCGCCCGGGACGCTTTGGACCAACCCGTCCCCATTGTCGCCATGGGGCATTTATTCACGGCGGGAGGCCGCACGGAAAAGGAGGACGGGGTCAGGGAGTTGTATGTGGGCGGTTTGGGCCAAGCCCGCCCGGAAATTTTTCCGGAGGAAATCGACTATCTGGCCCTGGGCCATCTGCACATTCCCCAAACAGTCGGGGGGCGGGATCATTTTCGGTATTCAGGCTCGCCCCTGCCCATGAGCTTTAAAGAGTCCGAACAGAATAAAATGGTCCTGGAAGTGGAATTTACAGGAACCCAACCCCAAGTCCGGGAACTGGCGACGCCTTGCTTTCGTGAGTTAAAGCGAATCCGCGGCGGGCATGACGAGTTGATGCAGGCCGTCACAAATATGAAGGAGCAAGGCAGCCAGGCCTGGCTGGAACTGGAATACACCGACGAAACCGGCGCAGGAATCCTGCTGGAAGACGTTAAATCCCTGATTGAGGGAACCGGCATGGAAGTGGTTCGCACGAACGATCTCAGAATGGCCTCTCGGATCATGGGCCGGGAGACGCCCTTGGAAACCCTGAGCGAACTTTCCGAAGAAGCGGTTTTTACCCGGTGTATGGAGGCCAGGTCCGTGCCTGAACTTCAGCGCGAAGAGCTTATGGACGCCTTTAAGGAAATTTTGGCCTCAATTCATGAGCAGGACATCAGGGCGGAATAGGAGATTGGGATGCGGATTTTACGGCTGCGATTTAAGAATTTAAACTCCCTTCCGGGTGAGTGGGAAATAGACTTCAATTCCGTTGATTACACGTCCTCGGGCATTTTTACCATTTCCGGACCCACGGGATCGGGAAAAACCACCGTTCTGGATGCTATCTGCCTGGCCCTGTACGGCCAGACGCCCCGGCTGCCTTCCATCACCGGTTCTTCCAACGAAATCATGACCCGCCATACCGGGGAATGCTTCTCCGAAGTGGAATTCAGCGCCAATTCAGGCCATTACCTCTGCCATTGGAGCCAGCGCCGGGCCCGGAATAAACCCGACGGCAATCTGCAAGGCTATAAACACGAACTGGCATATGCGGACTCAGGCGAGATTATCGAAAACAAGCCCAGCAAGACAGCCTCCTGCGTGGAAGAAGCCACGGGCATGAATTTCAAGCGGTTCACCCGTTCCGTAATGCTGGCCCAGGGCAACTTCGCCGCTTTTTTAAAGGAAAAGTCGGACGAGCGATCCGGGCTGCTTGAACAGATTACCGGCACGGATATTTACACCACTATATCCATAGCGGTGCATGAACGGAAACGGGCGGAAAACGAAACCAAGGACCGCTTGGAAGAACGGCTGGGGGAAATCCGCCTACGTTCCCCGGAGGAAATCCAGGAGCTCAAGAATACCCGCATTATCAAACAAAAGGAGGTGGAAGCCGTTTCGGCCCAAGCCAAAGAGGTTCAGGAAAAAATCTCCTGGCTGGAAAATCTGGACAAATTATCCAAGGGCTTGGAGAATTTGAAGCAACAGCAAGCCGCCTTTGATGAGAAGCAAGCCCAGGCCAGGCCGGACCTGGATAGGCTGAAGACGGGCAGGCAAGCCCACGATTTAGAAGCGGATTATGACAAGCTCCAGGACTTGAGAAAGCGCCAAGAGGAAGGGAGTAAAGTTCAAGCAGACTTTGAAGAAAAGCTCACAAATAACCGGCAGGCCTTGAAGGATGGAAGCGCCGCCAAGGACGCGGCTGCGGCGGCCCTTAAATCCACCCAAGAGAATCAGGAAAAGGAAGCCAGGATCATCAAGGATGTTCGGACTCTGGACACCCGGCTTAAAAGCGCCGGTGAGGACCTGGAGCAAGCGGAAAAAAAGGTGCTGGAGCGCAAGGATTCCACTCGCAAGCAGGAAAAGGAAATTGCGGCTGCCCGCAGCCAAATCCAGGCCACGAAGGAAAAACTCAGCGAAAAAGAAGCCTTTATACGGAAAAACAAGGATTGCGAGTCCTTGGGAAAAAGCCTTACCGGCATTGAGCAGATTGCCGGGCGCTTTCAAGAGGCGAGCAATGATCACGCCGGCAAAAAGAAAAGCCTGACGCAAGCCAAGGCGGCGGCCTCCAAAGCCAAAACCAAGCACGAAAAATTGCATAAGCAATATGAATCCGAAAAACTGCAACTGGAAAAGTCGGAAAAGAGCCTGAAAACCCGTAAAGAGGAATTGGAAAAAATTCTGCAGGGTAAATCGTGGGAAGATTGGAAGGAAAATAACTCAAGCCTCAACCTTCGCCTTGAAAAACTGACCAACCTGAACTCCACCTGCGCCAGAGCTGATGAGGCGAAAAAGAAAACCCTGATTGATAAAAAAACTCTGCAAGCGAACCAAGGTAAACTGCCGGAACTCTCAAAAACCATTGAAAGTCTGAAAGAAAAACGAAGCGTCCAAGAAGCGTTAGTTTGCAATGCTGAGGAAAAACATCTCGATGCTTGTAAAGTGTACGACATGGAAAAGGAACGGAAAAAGCTGTCTGACGGCGCCCCCTGCCCTCTTTGCGGCGCCTTGGAGCATCCCTATGCAGTCGGCAACGTCCCCCAAAAGGAAGATACAAGCCGGGAATTAGAGCAAAGTCGGAAAATTCTGAATGAAATCAATCAGAGCATTCAAAAAGCCTCTCAGGATTACTCCCTATTGGAATCGGAAATTCAGCAGCTAAACAACGGGTTAAATGCCTTAAAAGCGGACCTGGAAAAAGAACAAGACAAGATTCTGGACGGATTGAAAAGCCTTGAACTGCCCGCAGACCTGAAAGACGCCACCCTTACCGTAATGGAAGATATAGAGCGCTGTAATCAAGAAAACAAAACCTGCCTGGATATCATCTCCAAGGCCAGGCATAAGAAAGACGCCGTGGAGGAGTTGGAGAAAAAATTCCATGAGGCTGAAAAAAAGCTCCCGGACTTCCGCCAAAAGGCCGAATCCGCCCTGCACGCACGGGAAAGCGCCCTGGAAAACCAAACGCGTTCAGAAGAGGACTTGGCCCAGGCCGGGCTCCGTTTGGATAAATCGCAATCAGACCTGCATGAAGCCGTAGCGCCTTACGGATCGTTCGAGATTTCCGCAAAATCCGTAAAAACCATCCTGGATAGTCTGAAAAACCGGTTAAAGGAATATGACAAGCGCCTGAAGGAGAAAGATGAGCTTTTCAAAGAACTAAGCGGCTTGGAAGCCAGTCTAAAATCCTTCGCGGCATTGTTGGAAGCCGGTCAAAAGGAACTGGAAGCCGCCACGCAGAAAAGAACGGAACGCAAGGCCGACTTCGATCAGTTAAGCAAGGAACGCCGGTCCATATTCGGAGACAAAGACCCGGATCAGGAGGAAAAGGCCCTGGCGCAAGCCGTCAAGCAAGCGGCTATAAAGCTGGAAGCCGCCCAAAAAAAATGCGCTGAGTTGGAATCCGAAAAAAAATCCCTGCAAGACCGTTTGCAAGACCTTGCCAAAAGTCTGGAAGAAGGCGCTAATAAGCTGGAAAAGGCTGGGGCCGCGTTTCAAGCCAATCTGTCGGCGTCGGGATTTGATGATGAAAAAGCCTATGCCGCCGCCCTTTTATCCAAAGACGAGTTAAAAAGGCTGGAGGACCTGAAGAAAGGCCTGAACCAAGAGAAAATCCGCCTGGCAACCCTGCTGGAGCAGCAAATCAAAACCCTGCAGGAAGAAAAAAGCCTGAACAAAACGGACCGGGACATGGAAAGCCTTAAAGGCGAGAATGATGAATTATCCGACAAGGCCAAGGCCGCCCAGGAGAAAATCGGCGCCATCACTCAGGAGCTCTCCGCCCACGAAAAACTTGAAGACAAATACAAGAACCTTCGACAAGAAATTGACGCGCAAAAAAAGGAATGCGAAAAATGGGGCAGGCTCCACGATCTTATCGGCTCCAACGACGGAAAGAAATTCCGCAATTTCGCCCAGGGCCTGACCTTTGAAATCATGGTCTCCCACGCCAACAAGCATTTGCAAACCATGAGCGACCGTTACTTGTTGATCAGGGATCCCAACGAGCCTCTGGATTTGAACGTCATCGACAATTATCAGGCGGGCGAGGTGCGATCCACGCAAAATCTGTCCGGCGGCGAGAGCTTTATCGTCAGCCTGGCCCTGGCTTTGGGCCTGTCCGGCATGGCCAGCCAAAACATCCGGGTGGATTCCCTGTTTTTGGACGAAGGCTTTGGAACCCTGGACGATGAAACCCTGGATACCGCCCTATCCGCCCTGAGCAATTTAAAACAGGACGGCAAACTCATCGGCGTTATATCCCATGTGCAGGCCTTGAAGGACTGCATCCCCTGCCAAATCCAGGTGGAGCCTGACAACTCCGGCCGCAGCATTTTAAAAGGCCCGGGCTGCCGGCGTTTATGACATTTTGTATTTCTTAGGCAGCTCTATTTGCCAAATTCCGGCTTGCGCTTTTCCGCAAAGGCGGCCAGGCCTTCCCTGCCGTCCGGATGATCGCCGCAGGCGCCGAGGCCCTGCCGCTCCAACTCCAGTTGGTATTCCAGGGTGTTGTTAAAAGCGTCGTTCAAGAGGTTTTTGGACAAGCCAATGGAATGCATGGATTTTTTTGACAAAACGCCCATCATGGCGCGCGCCTCCTGCAGCACAGCCTCGTCCTCCACAACTTTGGTGGCCAAGCCCCATTCCAGGGCTTTTTCCGCGGAAATAGGCTCATCAAAGACAGCGATTTCCAGAGCGCGAGCCATGCCCACCAACCTGGGCAAGGTGTAGGTGCCGCCTCCGTCTATACACAACCCACTGGAGGTGTACGCCTGTTTTAGCACGGCGGACTTTCCCATAACGCGGAGGTCGCAGGCCAGGGCGAGAGAAAATCCGCCTCCGGCTGCAACCCCATTGACGGCCGCAACCACCGGCTTTTCCATGCGCCTGATTTCCACAATGGCGTTATGAAATTGGGCGGCCAGGGTATGGAATGAGGCGCCGGGCTTTTCGGCGAATTCCGTAACCCATCTAAGATCGCCTCCGGCGCAGAATGCCTTGCCTTCGCCGGTGATCAAAACGCCCCGAACCGAATCATCAACAGCAAGCCGGGTAAGCTCCTGGGCCAGTTCCGTGATCATTTCCAAATGAAAGGAGTTGAAAGCCTTGGGCCGGCTGAGGACGACCTCTGCGAACTTTCCGTTTTGTTCCGTCTTAATATACGTGCTCATAACCCCTCCTTTGTGAAAATTCTTGATTGAGTTTTTGAAAAACTTGCATGGAATTATACAAAGAAGGGATCAAAGATGGAAGCAGGAATTGGATTGGAGTTTGATAGAGAGGATAATGGCGCCATGCCACCCAGGTTTCACTCAATGAAAAGCGGGAACATCATATAAAACGGCGTTTCTTTAAATCCCCAAATCCTGGCGTTTGAGATCCTTGATCTGGTCGCGGAGTTCGGCGGCGCGCTCAAAGGCAAGCTCCTTGGCGGCTTGCTGCATTTCCTTTTCCAGCATGGCGATGAGGCGGTCCAGGTCTTTGCTTTCGATGGCTTCCTGAGCTTCCTTTTTGTCCGCTTCCACGGTGACGTAATCGGCCTCGTACACGGAGTCGAAAATGGAGCCGATCTCCTTTTTAATGCTTTCAGGAGTAATGCCGTTTGCCTCGTTATAGGCGGCCTGAAGGTCCCTGCGGCGCTGGCTTTCGTCCATGGCCATTTTCATGGAGCGGGTGATGGCGTCGGCGTAAAGGATGACCTTGCCATTCACGTTACGGGCGGCGCGGCCTACGGTCTGGATCAGGGAGCGTGCGGACCGGAGAAAGCCCTCCTTGTCCGCGTCCAGAATGGCCACCAGGGAAACTTCCGGGATGTCCAGGCCCTCACGCAAAAGGTTGATGCCCACCAGCACGTCGAATTCGCCCAGGCGGAGATCCCGGATGATTTCCATGCGCTCCATGGTTTTGATATCGGAGTGAAGATACCGCACGGCCACGCCCAGGCCTTCGTAGTAGTCGCAAAGGTCTTCGGCCATGCGCTTGGTCAGGGTGGTTATCAGCACCCTTTCGTTATTCTCCACCCGTACGCGGATTTCCTCCAAAAGGTCGTCCACCTGATTGGTTGCGGGCCGGACGATGATCTCCGGGTCCATAAGGCCCGTGGGCCGGACGATCTGCTCAGCAATGGCGCCGTCGGCCACTTCCAGTTCATAGTCGGCCGGAGTGGCGGAAACGTACACCACTTGTTTCACCTTTTCGGCGAATTCCTCAAACATAAGCGGGCGGTTGTCCAAAGCCGACGGCAGGCGAAATCCGAACTGGACCAGAGTTTCCTTGCGGGACCGGTCCCCCCGGAACATTCCCCGCACCTGGGGCACAGCCATGTGGCTTTCGTCAATGAACATAAGAAAGTCTTCAGGAAAAAAGTCGATAAGCGTAGGCGGCGGCTCGCCTTCGTTCCTGCCGGTCAGATGGCGGGCGTAATTTTCAATGCCCGTGCAATAGCCCAGCTCGTGCATCATCTCCAGATCGTAGTCCGTGCGCTCCTGGATGCGTTGAGCTTCGATCAACTGGTTTGTGTCCCGAAAGTGGGCCACCCGCACCTTCAACTCTTCCGTGATGGCGCCCATGGCGCGCTTTAAGGTTTCCTTGGACGTAACGTAATGGCTGGCCGGGTAGACCATGGTACGCTGCAGTTTTTTCATCACAACGCCGCGGAGCGGGTCGATCTCCGAGATGGAGTCGACCTCGTCCCCGAAGAACTCGATGCGGATGGCTTGATCGTCCCAGTAGGCCGGGTAGATTTCCACCCGATCCCCGCGCACTCTAAAAACGCCCCGGTGAAAATCCATGTCGTTGCGTTCATAGAGCATGGCCACCAGATCCTTGAGCAGCTTTTCCCGGGAAAGCTCCATGCCCACGGTGAGCTCCAGGCGCATGGCGATGTAATCTTCCGGCGCGCCCAGACCGTAGATGCACGACACGCTGGCCACGATGATCACGTCCCGCCGGGTGAGCACGGCCACGGTGGCGGCGTGGCGGAGCTTGTCGATCATTTCGTTGATCTTGGAGTCTTTTTCTATATAGGTGTCGCTGTTGGGCAAATAGGCTTCAGGCTGGTAATAGTCGTAATAGGAGACGAAATACTCCACCGCATTGTGAGGGAATAACTGCTTGAATTCGTTGTACAGCTGAGCTGCAAGGGTTTTGTTCGGCGCCAAAACCAGGACCGGCTTGCCGCATCGGGCGGCCACGTGGGCCATGGTGAAAGTCTTGCCCGAACCGGTGACGCCCAAAAGCACCTGGTGCTTTTTGCCTTCGTTAACCCCTTTGGCCAGATACTCTATGGCTGCGGGCTGATCCCCTTTGGGTTCGAAAGGAGAGACCACCTGAAATTCAGTGAATTCCTCCAGATTGGGCGGGGCGGACGCCTCCGCTTTTTTGGCGGACATATTTGGAACAAACTCGACTTTCGGGATTTATTTTAAAATCCCAATTAGTGCAGAAAAAGCAAAAAGGGCTGAAAATTTCAGCCCGGGGAAAACGCTAAAAGATCCCGCCTTCGCAGGAATGACGGAAATTTATTGTCGGGTTTGAAGTCCGCCAGCGTTTACGCCTATGAGAAGCGTAAAGCCGGACTTCGTAACCCGACCTACGGCTTTGCTTGGAGCGACAAGGTTGGGTTGAGCATGCGAAACCCAACAAAATCTATTTATTAAACAGGCAATTACGGGCGCGGCAAGCAGCGCCCCTACGCCATTTTCCAGATGGTGCCGTCCGGGGTGTCTTCAATGGCCACGCCCATTTCGGTCAACTGATCGCGGATGGCGTCAGCCGTACCCCAATCCTTGTCCTTACGAGCCTGGGAGCGCTTGGCGACCAAATCGTCCACCATGGCCGGATCGAATCCGCCGTCCTGGGCGGCTTGTTCCTTTTTGCCTTCAAAATAGGCGCCAGGATCTTCCTGGAACATGCCAAGCACGCCGCCCATCTTTACGATGGCCGCCCCCGCTTCCGTGGCCCGGACCTGATCGTCGCCTGTGAGGTCGCCGTCCAGTAAACGGTTTACATCGCGTACAGCCTCGAAGAGGATGCCCAGGGCGCCGGCAGTGTTGAAATCATCGTCCATGCAGGCGCAAAAACGGGACCAATGGCCGCTGATCTGGAAGTCGTCGTCCAGGCCGCCTACGCTTTCCAGGATTCGTTGCAGGCAGGAGTAGACGCGATCCAGGCCGGAAGCCGCTTCCTTCATGGCCTGCTCGGTAAAATCCACGGGGCTGCGATAATGTTTGGACAGGAGGAACAGGCGCACGGCTTCGGGGTGGAACTGGTCCAGGATTTCCTTGACCGTGAGAAAGTTGTTCAGGGACTTGGACATTTTTTCCGAGTCGATGTTCACAAATCCGTTGTGCATCCAATATCTTACGAACTGCTGACCAAAGGCCGCTTCTGACTGGGCCACTTCGTTTTCGTGATGGGGAAAAATGAGATCCTGGCCGCCGCCGTGGATGTCAAAGGTTTCACCCAGACGGGACCAACTCATGGCCGAACATTCGATATGCCAGCCGGGCCGGCCTTCTCCCCAGGGGCTTTCCCAGGCGGGCTCGCCGGGCTTTTTGGCTTTCCACAGGGCGAAGTCAAAGGGATCCTTTTTGCGGCTGTCCACTTTGACCCGGGCGCCGGCTTCCATGTCTTCCAGCTTGCGGCCGGAGAGCTTGCCGTAGGATTCAAAGGAGCGGACGTCAAAATACACGTCTCCGTCCACCACGTAGGCATGGCCTTTTTCCACGAGTTTGGAGGTGACCTCGATGATTTCCTTGATGAATTCAGTAGCCCGGGGCTCCAGGGTGGGCCTGAGCACGGCCAGGGCGTCCATATCGCGATGGAACTCGTCGATGTAGATTTCGGAAAGGGCCTGGCAGTCCATGTCCCTTTCATTGGCCCGGTTGATGATCTTATCGTCCACGTCCGTGAAGTTCCGGACGTAGGTCACCTCGTATCCCGATTCCTGCAGATACCTGAAAACAATATCGAAAACCACGGCTGACCTGGCGTGTCCGATATGGCTGGAGTCGTAGACCGTGGGGCCGCAGACGTACATGCTCACATGCCCGGGTTTAAGGGGTTTAAAGGTTTCTTTTTGCCGGGTCAGGGTGTTGTACAGGGTGAGTGCCATTTTGTTTTTTTCTCCTTTGGATCCGCTATTCCAGGCAGGCGACGCAAGTTGCCGCCATGCCCTCCCCTCTGCCTGTTATTCCCAGGCCTTCGGTGGTGGTGGCCTTGACGTTAACCTGCCGGTTTTCCAGGCCAAGGCATTTGGCTATCACGGAAACCATTTCCTGTCTATAGGGGCCGATTTTCGGCGCCTCCGCCACCAGGGTGGCGTCTAAATTAACAATCTTATAACCTTCTTGCGCAATTTTTCGGCCTGTCTCCTCCAACAGACGCGTGCTTGCGATGTTTTTATACTTTGGGTCCTTATCCGGAAAATGCATGCCGATATCCCCCAGGCCGGCAGCGCCCAGCAAGGCGTCACATGCGGCGTGAAGCAATACGTCGGCGTCGGAATGACCCTTGAGTCCTTTATCAAAGGGGATAGTCACCCCGCCTAAAACCAGGGGCCTGCCGTCCACCAGACGGTGCACATCGTATCCATATCCTACGCGCATAGCTCTCTCCGGTTTAAGGGCGAATTCGTTAATCCCGCAGTACGATTCCAGCGGGAAGAGCCTCGCCGAACATGGAATCCTCCTCCTGACGATCCATGGCGACCACCTGGGCGACCATTTTGGTCAGGGATTTGGCCGCGCCCTTGTTCTTCATCCATTCCAGGACCTTGGCCCGATCCGTTTCTTCAATATCCCGTTTAATATCGCCCGTCATCCTGGCAAGATGGGCCAAAGCCTGACACACCGGCTTGGGATTTTTCCACTCGGTTTCCAGGATTGTGTTGATCCAGGCGGTTGCGTCCTTAGAGTATACAACGCGATCCAGGGGGCCGTACAGCAATTCCCGCGAGCCGAGCCTGGAAAGGGACCACCATTGCTGAGGCTTGGCCTTTTTGGGATGCAACTCCTCCATGAGCAGCTTGGCGCATTCCAGCTTGTCCTTGATGTGCAGGCGTTCCAGGTTGGCCAGAAGCATCCACATTTCCAGCTTTTGCTGGGGCGGAATTTTTAGTTTTCCGGCCTTCGCGTTTTTCATCTGGGGCATGAGGTCCTGGAACACCTGCCGTTGCTGGCCGGGAGTCAGGCCGCCCGCCGCCCTGCGCCACAAGACCCACCATTCCAGCATAACCTGGGGATTCTTGGGATGCACGGGGCCTTTTTTGTAAAAACTCCACAAGGTGCGCATGCGGTGTTCGTCCAGGGCGTCGCCGAAGCCGGGTCGCAGACAAAAGCCCATGAGATTAAGCCAGCGAGCTTCGTAATCCGCGCCGTGAGCCCGGCCGGTCTGCTGCTTTTTCAAGAGATCGTCGGCAATGCGGCGCACCAAGGATAAGGGCCATTTTTCCCGGGGCAATTCCACGATTTCCGCAATCACATTGGGCAGGCGTTCGGGCGGCAATTCGCCTTTTTTCTTACCGAAAACTTCATCGACTTTGGAAAAGACCTCTTCCACCACGGATTCTTCAAAGACCTGGGCGTCCTCCACCTGGGGAGCGGCTTCCTGCTTGCGAATCTGAAACTGCAGCCGCCATTTATGGTCCGTGTTCACGGACTTGCACCACAGGCTCAGGGTTCCCACTTCGGTGTAATGGGCTTCAATCTCCACGGGAATCTGGGTTTGCGCGCCCTTTTTACCGAATTGGATGACCGTGTTGATGGGGGGCAGAAGAGTCAGGGTATCGTCGATGTCTATGATGTCTCCGGCCTTGTCTCCGCTGCGGTAGCTGGAGCTGTACACCTGAAAGCTGACGGGCTGGTTGGCCAAGACCTGGAACTGGCGCTGGGACAGGTTGATGCGCGTGCCTTCTTCCACGCCGCGCTCTAAGAGGCATAAGGCCTTGCCTTTGCCGTTTTGGCCTTCGGCGCCCGAAACCTCCAAATAATAGCCCCTGGCGCTGCCGCTGCCGACTTTGACGCCCAGGCCGGATTTTACGAGGCCGTAATAGGCGGCGCCCCGCGCCACCGCCAGGTCCAGGTCGGGGTTTTCCAGGACTCCGGGCAGGCGGTCGGATTTAAACCAGTACTTTACACCTTCCCGTATACGCGTCTGAATTACTTCAGGTTTCAGGCTGCCGCCATTGAAGAGCAATAGATCCGGGAACGGAACTTCCTTGCCCAGCATGTCCTTGACGCTTTGGGCGTGGCGCTCCAGAAATTTGCACATATGACGGGTGACCGCCGGGTCCTGCTCGTAGGGCAGGCCGAACTCGGTAATGCCGCCTTTGCGGGCCGTGGGCGCCTGGGAATCGGAATCCACTACGGGAAAAAATCCGTCCAGGATGGTTTCCTCCACCTGATCGCGGGTGAGGGTTGCAGACAGGGTGTTGGCAATGAGACCGCGGCCTTCGCCCATGAGGGTGACGGTCTTTTTGTCCACCTCGCCGCCCAAAATGGCTTCTTTGGCCTGCCTGCACTGGTGGCACAAGGCCTGCCAGCGGTTGGCGTTCAAAGATTGGGAGGGGGCTTTTTTGAAGCTGGCTTCGGTCTTGCGGGCCAGGGCCAGGTCCATGTTATCGCCGCCCAAAATAAGATGGTCGCCAACGGCTATGCGCTCAAACCGAGGACTGCCGTCAACCTCCCGCAAGGTGATGAGCGTGAAGTCCGTGGTGCCGCCGCCCACGTCAACCGCCAGGATCAATTCTCCGGGCTTGACGTAGTTTTCCCAGTCGTTTTCGTGGAATACGAGCCAGGAGTAAAAGGCCGCCAGGGGTTCTTCCAATAAGGTGACTTCGCCGATGCCCGCAGTTCGGGCCGCTTCCATGGTGAAATCCCTGGCCACTTCGTCGAAAGACGCGGGAACGGTAATGATGACGAACTGGCTTTCCAGGAATTTTTCGTCCACGCCTTTGGCCTGATGGTTCCAGGCGATGCGCAAATGCTTAAGATAGGATCCGCTGGCAAAGACAGGAGAAACCTTTTGGACTTCCTTGTCCGCGTTCCAAGGGAGAATGGGCGCGGTGCGATCCACCTTGGAATGGCACAGCCAGCTTTTGGCGGACGAAACCAGCCTTCCGGGCACTTTGGAGCCTTGCTCGCGGGCGAAGGTTCCTACGATGCCTATTTCCTCGTCCTTCCAAGGGAGCTTCAAGTTTTCCCGGTCCACGTCGTACTGGCCGGGCAAATACAAAAAGGAAGGCAACACGGACAGACGCGCCAGCTCCCCGGGCGCAAACACCTGGGGCGTGCGGAACATCTTGATCTTGGATGCCGTGTTTTTTCCGGTCAGGTCCACGTAGGACAAAGCGGAGTTAGTGGTTCCCAGGTCAATGCCTACTATGATCTGGTCTTCGTTTATATCCAAAGCTATTCGTCTCCCCGGCCAAACCCATTACAGGCTTTAAGCCTCAAAGTCTTCCTTTTCGCGTACGTCAAATTCCAGCTTCCACCGGCGGTCGTCCAATGTGGAGACGCACCAAAGCTCCAGGGTGCCGACTTCCGTGACATTCACGTGAATGCGAACGGGCAGGACCGCGCCTTTGTCGTCGTCTTCCAGGACGGTTTCCACCAGGGTGATGGGCTCGATATCCTGCTCCCAGTCGTCCACCACGGTCCCCACATTATCGTTATGGCGCACGGAGGAGCCCAGGAACTCAAACCGGACGGACTCGCCCACGATCAAACCGAATTCCTCTTCCGTCAGGTCGGCCTCGGTTCCCTCTTCCATGCCGAAAGGCGCCACGCACAGGGCTTTCATGGGGATGGGCATGCCGGGCACGGCGGGCATGGCCGCTTCCACGCCGATATAATAGGATTTTCCCAGGCCGCCCCGGATGCGAACGGCGCCGCCTTTGCGCGCCAGGCCGTAATACGCGGCGCCTCTGGCCACGGCCAGGTCGAAGTTGGCGCCTGCCAACTCACGCACGCCGGCGCTCTCTCCGCCGGACCAGGAGTTTAAAAGATCCAGAACGCGGGAGCGGAAATGGGTGGATTTCATGACCCCGCCGTTGAACAACACGGCAGTGGGCATTTTCTCGCCGGACCGGGAAAGAAAACCGGCCAGATGCTTGCTGATAGCCGGGTCCGAAGCGTAAACCAGGCCGCCTTCCCGCATGCCCGCCCTGCCCTGGGTCGCCGGCATGGCGTCCTTGGGAACAACCGGAAAAAAGCCGTTGGTCAGGATTTCCCGGACTTCCTGGTTGATCAGTTCGGAACGGATGGTTCCGGCGATAAGGCCGCTGCCTCTTCCGAGGATGCTGATGGGTACGGACTCAGGCCCATGGCCGGAAAGCAAGCCTTCCTTGGCGCTGCGGCAGGTCTGCCACAAACCGCGCATTTGCCAGGCGTCCAACTTTTTACCGGACTTGCCGACTTTGCCGGCCACCAAGTGAGCCAGGGTAAGGTCCATGTTATCGCCGCCCACCAGCAGATGATCGCCGACGGCAACGCGCTCCAGGACGAGATCGCCTTCTTCCTCTTTCACATGGATGAGGCTGAAGTCCGTGGTGCCTCCGCCAAGGTCGCAGACCAGGACGAGATCGCCCACATTCACCTGATCGCGCCATTTGCCGGAACTGGCCCAAATCCAGGAATAAAACGCGGCCTGGGGCTCTTCCAGCAAGGTGGCTTCCAGGCCGGCGATTTTAGCGGCCTGAACGGTCAACTCCCGGGCCACGGCGTCAAAGGACGCAGGCACGGTAAGGAATATCTCCTGGTTTTCCAGCCTCAGGGAAGAATCGTCCTTGGCCATCACATGATTCCAGGCGTCCCGAATATGAGATAGGATGGCGGCGCTGGCCTGCACCGGAGACATCTTTTCCAAGTCCTGATCCCTGGATCCCCAAGGCAGGATGGGATTGTTCCGCCCCACCCCGGTCTGACACAACCAGCTTTTAGACGAGGATATGAGACGATGGGGAATTTCAGCGCCCCGGTCCCGGGCGAAAGCGCCCACGGCGCGATTGGAGTTTTCGTTCCACGGCAGTTTGAGGCCGTCCGCAGGTACGTCATGGGCTCCCGGCAAAAGAACGAATGACGGCAGGGTTTCCCTCTCTTCCATGGCGCCCGGCGCCGTCAGTTGAGGAACCTTGAACAAGCGGATATCCGGATGCTTTCCCTCTTCCGTATTGACTGGGACGTAGGATACCACGCTGTTGGTGGTTCCCAAGTCGATTCCGATAATATATGTCGGGTCTGGCACTTTCGGCTTTTTCCCCTCTGTTTAATTTATTAATTCAAATTATTTAGCGTTTATCCGATTGTAATGCTCATTTGGGCGGGAATGCATACGGTAGAAACTTGCCTCCCAGGCTGATTTTGTTGGGTGAACCTGCAACACGTCTAAGGATTTCGTTTACTCCATACCACCCGGCGCATTGCCAAAAACCAATTACATTCTCGCAGCAGAACCACCCAACCTACGGCTCTGCAAGAAGCGATGTAGGTTGGGTTGAGCATGCGAAACCCAACAAAATCAAACCATTGTCAACGTAAAACCCCAAAACCGGATGAGGCGCCTATTTGGGCAGGGATACTCTGCCCCTGCAATGAAACCTGATGCAGCAAGCAGCGCCCCTACAATAGAACCTGGCGCGGCAAGCCCCGTCCCTATTCCAATTCCACTTCGGCCGGGGCGATCAAACGGGGGTCTCCCTGGGCGATAAGCGTGGGCATTTCAAAACGGCCTGCACGCCACCCCCGGTGCCTTAAAACCCCCTTAAAAGGCGGTTTGCCCGAGACTGCGCCGATGAGCTTAATAGCCGCCGGATCGAAGTCCTCCTCAATGGTGATGGCTTCGCCCTCTTCGTGATCCAGGACCGGCTGGGGATTGAAATGCTTTTCAATGAGCTTTTTACAGCTTTCCTGCACGCCCCTGGCTGCGGCGCCGATCTGATCGTCTTCGTACAAGCTAAGATCTTCCGCAAAAAAGTCCATAAGCCGGCCTTCACGCTGCAGCATGGAAAAAAGAAGCAAGGCCCTGCGCTGATCGTCCATTTGCTTTTGACGGGCGCTTTTTTCGTCCACTTGGGGTTTGGACTTTTCTTCTTTTTCGGGAGGAGCGGCGAGGGCGGCGGCTTTTTTGGCGCTGCCTCTCACGCAAAGCCACAGAATCAGAGAAAAAAGAAAGAACACGGCGTAGATGACGCCCACGGCGTAGAGCCTGAAGCCTCCCAGAAAGCCCATGAGTTCAGTGATTCGGGCGGAGACGTTGGCTTCGGGCTGCAGGGCTGCGGCCTCTTTGCCTAAGCTCAAAAGCACATCCAGGCCCAGCCATGCGGGGACGACCAAGGCTGCGCACAAGAGGGTGTTCCAAAATAAAACCCACAAAAAGGAACGGCGAGAAAACCGCTTTATCCAATCCATTTTTTCTGACTCCTTGATTATAACCGTTAGTTCAGGGCTTTGCACAAAGCCCTTGTGGCAAAAGGATATATGTAAATCCAACAAGGCAGGGTGTCAATAGCAGGGCTGGCCCTAATGCTTCTTTATGGGGATAAAAGACGGAAAAAGCCCCCTTTGCCGGATGCGTAAAGCTCCTGCAAAGGGGGCTGCTTGATTTTTTATGCGGAAATTTTTCTGCGGATGGCGTTTGCGCCTAAAAACGCCGCCGCCAAAAGGGCGAAAACGGCGAGGAGTGCGGAGTTAATCCGGGATTGGGCGCCTTTAATAAAGCAATCGTCGGTGAAATCGCCCCAGACTTTTTTATTGTTGTTGTTATCCGGAACGCCCGGTCCGCCCGGGTCTACAACGTATCCATTTTGGATTCCGTCGGCGTCCCCTTCCCCTCCGTCTATAAGTACAATCTCCATGCTCATGCCGTCGTCGGCCACGGTGCAATTTTCGTACTTATACCACCCTTTGGCCTCGTCGTACTTCCACCAGAACGTGTCTCCAGGCATTTCCTTGGAAAAATAAATCGTAATGGTTCCGGTGATGATGTCGTCGTCATAGGCCAGACGAAAGTCCACGGCGCCCAAAGGCAAGTTAGGCCTGGACGGCAGGCTGTCCAGATACTCGTCATCCAGGGCCTTTAAATACTGCACCGTAACGTCGGTGCCGCCTCTTATGCCTATACTGGCTTCGCCGTCATCGGTCAGCACCGTAAAATCGGCGCTGGTGGAGATGGTTTCATTCAGACATTCCTCATCAGCCAGGACGCCGAATTGGGGCTGCTCCCAAACCCGGTAGAGACCGGTCACATCGTAATCCTTGCCAAAACCGCCTTTCATCATAATCAAGGAATAGCCGTCATAACAGAGGCCTGAAGCCGAGCCGTTCAATGCCGTCGCCACGGAAATCGCCTGGCCGGCTTTGATTTCATAAAGCCCGCCGTTGTCTCCATCTGTCATGAAAATGGAATTATAAGGGCCGTAAGACATGGAACGGACCGGATAATCCCAAACCATGACGTCTTGGTCCACGGTTCCCTTTTCCGTATCGATTTCATGGAAATAGGCCTTTTCTCCGGTGTTCTCAACATAAAGAACGGTCTGACTTCCGGAAAAAATCGCAGGGCCGTTATTTCCGCCGTGGAACCTGTCAAAATCAGCAACGACGGTTCTTGTTATGACGCTGCCGTCGATCTCGATATGGCTGAAATAAAGCCTATCGCCGCCGTCTTCATAAGAAGCGACGTACAAGTCTCCGGTTTCCGGATGTTCGACCAGCACCGCGGGAATGCCGGTGCAGCCGGTAATCACGGAAGAGATGTTGTCTTCGTTGTCCTCAAACGCGTACTCATAAATGGAAGACCTGGGATCTTCGTTATAATCCAGAAAATAGAGCTTATCATTTTGGGCGGCCAGCAGTTGGAAAGGGAGCACGCCGTCCAGATCTTGCTTTTCCGAGTCCTTTATGATCAACGCCGTCTCATCGGAGTTATCCAGATCAAATTCGTAGACGTTTCCGGAACTGGGATAGTACATCTTCCTGCCCAGCACCGTGAATTGATCAAAACTGGGATTATAGTCCGGAAAGCCCATGTAGTAGGTTTCATAATTACCCTGCAATTCCAGCCCTTCGGAAACGTAATCGTCTACCAGAGAGCTGTAGCTGAGGTCGCCGGCGTCTTTCCGGCCTGACTCCGCCTCAAACTGGCTTGCGAAAAGTTCGTCACCGTAAAAAAACAGCCCGCCCAACGGGCGGTCGGCGCTTGCAATCTTGTCATAGTTAAAAGCATCGTCTCCATTGTATGGCATTTGGATTAAATAAACTGATTGGCCGTCACCCGAGGCCGCGTATACCATATTGTACCAAGCCCGGGCCGCCCCGGAGACGCCTCCGGGAAATTCCAGAAAATTCGCTTCAATCTCTCTTTCGTTTTCCTGAGTTCCGGGATAAGCCGGGTCCAACAAATGAAAATAACCCGTATCGCCAACCTGCTCGCCGGAAAGCAAAGAACGCGGCCCCAGCCAGGCAATAGGACCCTGGTTTCCGTCGTGGGGCAGATCATAAACCATATGCTTTTTAGCGGAATCTTTGTCCGAATACAGCTCGTAAAAATACGTATGAACGATAGTGGTGGAAATGTACCATACCGCTCCGGTCCAGGGATTTTGAGCGAAGCCATATAGTTGGCCGGTGCAACTCGTACCGTAGTACCTTTTTATGGCAGGCCACTCACCGGCCAGGTTGGCGTAATAAATGGTCTTTTGGCTGTCATGGAAAAACAAAAAGCCTTCCTTGGAGACAAACAGCCCGCCTACGGTATGGGTTTCGTCCGCCACAATGGCAGAACTGCAGACCTTGAGAATATTGCCGGTTTCCAGGTTGTATCCATAGATGTCGTTGTCATAGGCCAGATAAATCAAGTAATCCTGATAAACGGCGAAAGAGCCCTCGTCTTGCTTGGGCGCCGGGTCAAGCGACGGAATGCCGTTATAGGCAGAATACTGGTCATAAGCGGGCGTAAGGGCCGAAAACGCCGGCGCGGCGCCGAACAGGAGCAAGACCAATGCAAGGCCGATCCCCATCATGCGAATATTCCTCTTGGGCATACCCATTCCCCCTCCTTTTATGCTTGCTGGAGCTTGTCTTAGGATTGTCGATTTTATTTTGAATTGCGATTGAATGCTCTTGCGCCGCATTGGATTGCGGCGCCCCGCCCTCTGGATATAATTCCTTAACACACAATCTTTTCAGGGGCAAATGATAGAATTTAAACCGGAAAAAAAACACGGGGATTTTTTTTATGAAAAAAACAGCCTTTTATTCGCCCTCCCGTAAAGCGGTCAGGCCCAGGCGGCGGATCATGGCATGGTCCTTTTGCGGATTGCGTCCCGGGGCCGTGAGATAGTCACCCGTCATAATTCCGGACGCCCCGGCGTAAAAAACCAGTGGATGCAGCTCCTCCAGGTTGGACTCCCTGCCTCCGCAAATGACGATTTCCTTGCCTCCCAAGGCGAAACGCAGCAAGGAAATGATCTTCAGGCAGCGCAAAGGCGACAAGTCGGAGCTTTTTTCCAAACGGGTTCCTTTGATGGGGATGAGGAAGTTAACAGGGACGGAATCCACCTCCAAGTCCCGGAGGGCCAGCCCAAGCTCCAAGACCTGCAAGTCGCTCTCCCCTATTCCAAACAAGCCGCCGGCGCATACGCTCATGCCCGCCTTTTTGGCTTCCCGGATGGTTTGAACTCTGTCTCTGTAAGCATGGGTCGTGCATATTTCCTTAAAATGGCTTTCCGCCGTTTCCAGATTGTGATGATACCGGTCCACGCCCGCTTCCTTTAACAAGGCGAAATCCTGGGCGTCCAGGATTCCCAGGGAAGCGCAATAACCTACCCCGTCGCCGCCCATGCGGGAAAAAGATTCAGCGACGGTCCGCACTTCGGCTTTGGGCAGCCGCCCTCCGCTGGCCACCAGGGAGTATCTGTGCACGCCGTTCTCCCGGGCGTAAGAGGCGCCCTGGAAAATTTTGCCGGAATCAATAAGCGGATAAACGGGCGCGCTGGTTTTAGCGTGGGCGGACTGGGCGCAAAAAGCGCAGTCTTCGCTGCATTTACCTGACTTGCCGTTCACGATGCAGCATAAATGAACCTGATCCCCGAAAAAATGCCTCCTGACGGCATTTGCCGCGGGCAGCAAGTCCAAAACATGGTGCTCAGGCAGGCATGCCAGATCCTCCAGGTCGGATATTTCGGGCAATAGGCCGGCTTTCGCCGCTTCGGCCATTTCGAGGCATTTTTTTAAATCCATATAGACGGTCTTTCTTTCAAACCAAAGGGCGCTTTGATGCCGTTGTATAAGGCCGCCTCGGGCCCGTCGTTAACCATTACTGGCTGTGTAGTTAACGGTTTTGCGAAAAAGTGTCAAGGCTGCGGGTTGATTTTTCAGGGACGAAAAAACAGCCGGGGGAGGAATTTTTTTAAATTCCTCCCCCGGAGTTTGGCTTGATTTTAAGCGGCCGGCCAAGCCGGGATAAAGGCCTGGCCGGAGCGTATTTAGTTTAGGAACGGGCTGCAAAGCGTATTTTCAGCAAAGCCGCCGTGCCGACGCCCAGAAGGAGAATCAGCCCCATGGCCCCGGTATGGGCCTGGGATGCGGTTTGCACAAAGCAGTCACTGGTGTCGTCAATGACAGTATCATCGTCATCGTCCGCAGCAGGGTAGCCGGGTCCTGCAGGGTCGACCACGTAGCCGTTGGCTACGCCGTCGGCATCGCCTTCACCGCCGTCAACAATGGTGAGTTTGACGGCATCGCCGGCTTGCATAAATTCGGCGTTTTCGGGCTGATACCATCCTCTCAACGCATCCAGCTTCCACCATTGACGATTGGCCGCCAAATTTTCGCCGAAACGAATCCAGATGGTTGCGGTTCCGCCCACTTCAGCCACCTTGGCGCGGAAGTCCAACAGGCCGTAGCGCAGGTTATAGGGGCCGCCGGCCGGAAGATCCATGTCCGTGGGATCCAGGAATTGGAAATACTCGATGGTGGTTCCGGCTCCGCCCTGGATGCCAACCCTGTCTGTGGAGTCAGTGCCGGTCTGAACGGTGAAATCGGTTTGATCCAGGTCATTGGTAGGCGCCTGGTCGTCCGGTATGCCGGTAAGCCAAGGCTTCCAGATCGTCATCAGGTCGGTTGCATAGGTGGCAGGATCGGTTGCGGCGACGATGAGGGAGGTTCCGTCATTGGCCAGATCGGCGATGGAGCCGGCGGTTTCGGCAACCAACTCGCTGGAGTCGTCCAGGGTGTTGATTTTGTAAATGGAGTTACCTTCGCTGGTGCTGACGTAAACGCCCTGATCCGGGCCGTATACGGCGGAATTGAGTCCACCGGTCAGGGTGAAAACGTCTTTGTAGACCCTTTCTGTGTTTACGTTGACTTTGTGGATATATCCATTCACGCCCCAAACGGATTCGCCGTAATAGCAGTATTTTTCACTGCCGAAAATGATGGGGCCGCTGGCGCCGCCGTCCGCGGCATGGGGGATGGGAAAGGAAATGCCGTCTCCCACAATTCCGGAGAAATTCTGGTTCACTTCATACAGGTAGAAGACGTCAGCATCCAGATCGGCTGTAGCGATCCACAGGGATTCGCTCCAGGGGTTCCAGGTTATATCCCAGATGGAGCCTTCTATGGTTCCGGACAGGGACAGAGTCTTTTTGACGGATGGATCGGACAGTTTGTTCCTGTACAGGAACTTGGTGGGACCTCCATTGTCATGGTAATACAGGTATCCGTCGCTGCCGGCGGTCAGGCCGGCCGGGCCGAACGCCCAATCGCTTCCTTCGGAAAAGTCCACGTCCGCCCACATTTCACAGGTTCCCGAAATGGTGTTGTAGGCGTAAATGTCGACGGTTCCGCCGTTGTCGCCCGCATACAGAATCGTATCGCCGTAGTAGGCCAGGGAATTATTCCAGGCCTGAAGTCCCACTGCCGGGAGGTCCATGGGGGCGTAGCGGTAGCCCTCGGCGGGGGAGACCAGGTTCACGTTTTCCGTGTCGCTCAAAACGCCGAAGCTGACTGTGCCGGATGTCACGTGGGTGGTTCCGATATAGAACTGGCTGCCGTCAAAGGCCAGACCGCCGACGGTTTCGGTATGGGTCAGGACCTGCTCAACCATGCCATTGTATATGTAACTGACATTTTGTCCTGAACCCGTGGCCACGAAAGGCCTGTTGCTGTACCCCAGGACGGCGTCGGAAAGGCCTCCGGAAAAATATGCATACTGGTCGTCAACAACCAGATCGCCTTCAGGATACACCCACTGGAAGGCCCCTTCGGTCGCGTAGACGGCTTCGCCCACCAGGACCGTATTCGGGCCTTTGAAGACGATAGGACCAACGCCGGCATCGGTCATGGCATTATCAATTTCCATCCTAAGGTTAATCGTTCTTTTTGTGCCTACGCCAACAATTTCGTACAGGTACATTTTCTGGGTGTCGTAATCCCCGGAGACAAACCACAGCCTGTCGGTCCAGGGATTGATGGCCAATTCATAGATGGAGCCTTCGCAATTCGTATTAAATGTGGTGTAGGTCTCAGGGTCGTTGCCGAAAACAAACTTGTACAAATACTTCGTAGGTCCGCCGTTGTCGTGGAAATACAAGGTCGAGCCATCGTAGGCAAGAACCATTCCGGCCGGGCCTGCAGCCCAGGTGGATTGGAGAGTGGGACTCACCACAAGTTGGCTTTCCAGGGTTTCCGGGTCCCAGCCGTAAACTTTTCCGCCGGAGGCGTACAGCAAAAGGGTGTTTGTAAGCACATCATTATCTACAAAGACCGCAGATGGGTTCCAGGCGTCAGGCGCAGGGTCGAATGCCGGAAGATCTTCGTAATTCCAGGCGGCCAGGGCGTTTCCAGCCCCGACGAAGGCCAGCAGTACAGCAATAATCAATAGCCTCTTCATGTTTTCATCTCCTCCTCAGTGTGCACAAACACTCGAAAAGTAAAGCGCAGCAATAATCCTCCCGCTGCTTGGTTAAAAATGTCGCTCCAATACATATATTACTTTTTGACTAATAATATTCTTAAAAAAACCGGTCCGCCTATAATGGCGGTAATAATCCCTACGGGCATTTCCGTGGGATGCACGGCGGTCCTGGCAACCAGATCGCATAAAGTCAGCACGCCGCCTCCCAATAAAAAAGATGCGGGCAAAACAACTCTATGGTCATAGCCTGACAGGCGGCGGACTGCGTGAGGAATCACCAGCCCCACAAAACCTATGGGGCCTGCCAGGGATACGGCTGCGGCCGTAGCCAGTCCTGCGCCCAGGAAAACCATTCTTTGGACGCGTTGCACGTCAACGCCCCTTCCATGTGCCATATCCTCGCCAAAAGCAAGCTGATTCAGCGAATTGGCCTGCATAAAAACCATGAGCAGGCCGGGAATGAGAAAAGGCGTGAGAGAAACCAGATCCTGGTAGCCCACCACGTCCAATCCGCCCATCATCCACCGGTCCATAGCCACCAATTGGTGAGGATTCACCAGATAGCGTATCAACAAAATGGCTGCGCCGCAAAGAATATTAAAGGTCACCCCGGCCAACAGGATGGTGTTCATGGAAATTCCCGTAGGCCTTTGGGCCAGCCAATACAGGCCGGCGATGCAGAACATGCATCCCGCCAGGCTTAAAAACTGGATGGATGTGAACGGCCCGAAATGAAAAAACATGCCCGGAATGGATATGGCGGCTACGGCGCCCACAGCGCCTCCGCCTGCGATTCCCAGGATGTACGGCTCGGCCAGCACGTTTTTCAGCACTACCTGGAGTGCGGCGCCCACCACGCCCAAAGTTCCGCCTACGATAAAGGCGAGCAACACTCTGGGCAGGCGATGATAGACAAAAATGTCCGCGTCCACATTGGGGGCGTTATGAAAAAGGCCGTTCATGACATTGGTCATATTCAGGGTTTCGCCTCCTAAAAAGGGCGAGATGAAGAAAATGGCGCCCGCCCCAATGGCGTAGATTGCGATAATGCCGTAAAATTGCCGGGAGGTGAGAATCCTGGTCATCTGCCCTCCCCTTTTTCGCCTGTAAGTCCGGGCGCGGGAAAAACCACCGGGACGTCCAGCGTCGGATGCTGCATGACCTCGATGCCCGGGCCGTAGGCCTCGCCCAGGACCTTGGGGGTAATGATTCGCCGCGGGCTTCCCTCCTGCACAATCGCCCCGTCGCGCATGAGCGTGAGGGTGTGGGCGAAGACCGAGGCGATATTCAGATCATGAGTCACCACGCCCACGGCCATGCCGCCTTTGACCAGTTGATCCAAAAGTTGAAAAAAGCTGACTTCGTGGTGCATGTCCATGGCGCTGGTGGGCTCGTCAAGCAGAAGCACCCGAGGCTCCTGGGCCAGCACCGAGGCAAGGACAACCCTTTGGCGTTCTCCGCCGGAAAGATTGGTGAAAGAACGATCCTTCAGGTGGGTTGTACGGGTTTGCGCCAGGCAATTTTCCACAATGGCCAAGTCGTTGGAATCCAGAAATCCGGCGCCGCGAAGCCTGGCGAATCGTCCCATGGAAACCACTTCGCCCACCGTGTAATCCAGATGGGTCTGGACGTGCTGAGGCAAGTAGCCAAGCACCTTGGCGCGCTCCCGGTTGGATATGCTTTTCATCTCCCGGCCGTCCAGGACGACCTTGCCGGAGCCCGGCTTGATGACATGGGCGGCCAGCTTCAATAACGTGCTTTTTCCAGACCCATTAGGGCCTATCACGGCTTTGACTTCCCCGGATTTAAACGCAAGGGAGCAGGGTTCCAGACGCCATGGGTTGTCCGGATACTGATAAGTTGCGTTATGCAGGGTCAGCAGTTCCTGGGTCATGTCCGCTATTCTTCTCCGCCAGCCGGATTGGAATGAATGACGTCCGCAATGGCGCGGGCCGCCCGCCCCACTCTGGGACCGGGAACCAAAAGATAATCCTGAGTCATAATATGAATGCGTCCGTTCCTGACGGCGGGCAGGGTTCTCAAAATTGCCCATTCATCTTTCATGCGATCCATTTGCTCTTTGCTAAAGGTTTCGGCCGGGCGCATTTCCAGGATGATGTCCGGGGCCTGGCGAATCAGGCTTTCCTTGGAGACTTCCGGGTAGGCTGTTGGGATGTCCGAAAAAACATTTTCGCCTCCGGCGATTTCCAGCACCTGGCTGACAAAGCTGGTTTTGGAGCAGGTGTAAATGCTGGAAAGGCCGCCCGGCGTTCTTGCCACGCACAAAAAGACTTTTGGTTTGGGCAAGCCTGCGACCTCCTGCTTGATTTCATCCAGTTCCTTGCGAATATTTTCGATCACCTCCCCTGCTTTTTCCTCCTGACCCAGCTTGGCCCCCAGAATGTTGACAGTCTCGGAGATGCTTGCAATGGAGTCCATTTCCGTTTCCATGACGTCGATATTCCGGGAGAGGCAATAATCCTTCACCTTATCCAGCTTGCCCCGAAAAATGACCAGGTCCGGCCGCAAAATAGCGTAACGCTCCATGTTGGGATTCAGGATTCCTCCCACCCTGGGCTTTTCCAGGGCTTCCGGGGGATAGATGCAATAGTCGGAAACGCCGACAATAAGGTCTCCACACCCAATGGCGAAAAGGCTTTCCGTAATACTGGGGCCTAAAGATATGATGCGGGAATATTTGCCAACTCCGGACTGCTCCGCATGGGCGGATAAAACCAGGGTGAACAGAAAGAACAAACATATCGGAATAAGCCGTTTTTTAGGAAAAATCACGCAAACGCTCCAATAAAAAAATCCTTAAGCCTACAACAATAAGGCTTAAGGATTGCACCCTGCTTCTTCATCCTTAAAATGCGACGCCATAAAAGCGTCCTTCTCAGGTCCGTTGCCTCGCAAACCTTTGAAATATATGTCCGGTCGGGTCTTCTGGCTTATGGATCAATCTACCGGCCGCGCCTTCCCGCCGGACTTGAATTCGGCAGTGGCTTTTTGCGGCTTTCGTCCCCACTTACAGCGGCGGGACCACGACGGTTTCTCACCGTCTTCCCCGACGCCCTGTCGGGCTTCCGGACACCTGTATTTATGAGGAGTTATTATAATAATTCCCATCCGTGTCAAGGAGAAAAGCATTTTGGCCTGCCTGGCGGCCCGGCATGCAACAATTTTGCGCATTTTACAAGGATTCGCCTTTTTTTCTGGTCCTGGCGCCTGCACTGGTGGTACAATTTGAGATTAACAGACCCAAACCTCGATTACGTACACAACCTGCCAATAAAGATAGATCGTCTCACATGTTGTGTATTTAGCACTGATAAACGTCAAACGCTCCTTCAGCAGAAAAGTTAAAACCAAATGCAGCCATTGGTTCTGGACCTTAGGACTATATTTATTGTGTTGGGAACAGTTATACTGACCCTCGGATTGTGCATGCTGGCGTATAACGCTATGCGGCGCACATATCCCGGGTTCAGGGAGTGGACCCTGATGACCCTTTTTATGGGCGCAGGCCTGTTGTTGGAGGGATTAAGGGCTGAGGCGATAATATACTCCTCCATGGTCATTGCCAACGGATTGATATGCTCCGCAATGGCCCTTTTTTTCGAAGGCCAAAAAAAATACATGGGGGAATCCTCCCACACCTATATCCATGCCGCCGTCGTCTTTGCCCTGGCAGGAATCAACGAATTTATTTTTTCCGCCGTATACCCCAACAGGGGCGCCAGGGTTTCAATGATATCCCTTGTTTGCGCAGCCTATTTTCTTATGAGCCTGCTTAAGACGGTGCAGGCTTATAAAAGCCGGCCGGAAAAAACTTACGCCCTTTTAATGGGCTTGGAGGTGACGGCCGCAATCCTGCTTATGATCCGGGGGTTGGTGTTCTTGTCCCATCTCGACGCAACCGAACCCATTGTTTTTGAGGACCAGGTCAATGCACTGGTGATGTTTTCCCTCATTGGATTCAGCATCTTTTTTGTTTTCGCCCTGATCCAACTGAATTCCACAAAACTGGAAAGCGATCTGATGGAAATCCAAAAGCTGACCAAGGAAAGCGAAGAGGAATTCAGACTGCTTTCCGAGCAGGCCATCATGAGCATCATCGTGCTGCAGGACGGTATATACAAATATGTCAACGACGCGGCGATCAAGATGTCCGGGTATGAACGGGAAGAGTTCATGCGGATGAACTATCAGGATATGGCCAAGCTGATTCACCCTGATTTTCGAGAATTTGTTATAGAACAGGGCTTAAAAAAGATGACGGGGGAAAAAAACGGCGTCGTTCATCATTACATATACAAACTACTGACCAAACAGGGGGAGGAGCGCTGGGTCGAGCAATACTCCAAATCCGTAATCTGGAAGGGCAAGCCTGCGGATTTTCTAACCCTGATTGACATCACCCCGCAAAAAAAAGCCGAAGAAGAACTGAAAAAACGTGAGGAGCAGTATCGTGCGCTGGTGGAAAACGCCATGGACGTCATCTTCATTGCCCAGGACGAGTACATCAAGTTCAGCAATTCAGCCATTGTACAGGTGTCGGGATATTCCATGGATGAAATCAGCTCCGTCTCCTTTGTGGATCTTATTCACCCCGACGAAAGAGACATGGTCGTGGACAGGCATGTCCGCAGGTCCCGGGGGGAAAGCCTTCCCAGCACCTATTCCCATAGATTCATTACCAAGGACGGCCAGGTCAAGTGGGGGCAGTTGTCCAGCGTACGCGTGGAATGGGAAGGCCGAAACGCCACCTTGAACTTCCTCCGGGACATCACGCATCAAAAGGAACTGGAACAACAGGTTCAGCAGGCCCATAAGCTGGAAGCCATCGGCACCCTATCCGGCGGCGTGGCCCATGAGTTCAACAATTTGCTTTCCATTATTCTGGGCAATGTGGAAATGGCCATGGACGACGTTCCGGCGGATAACGAAGCCATGGAGTTCTTGGAGGAAATCAAGATCGCCTCCAAACGGGGAGAGGAAATCGTCAGGCAGCTGCTTAGCTTCAGCAGGCCGGCCGCGCCGGAAAGAAAGCTGGTGGACATTCCTTCGTCCATCCGGGAGACCATGGGGCTTTTACGGGCCTCCATTCCTTCCTACATCGCCTTTCACGTGGACATTTCTCCTGAGTGCCATAAGGTGTTGGGCGATCCCACTCAAGTCCGCCAGGTAATCATCAATCTGGTCAATAACGCGGCCCACGCCATGGAAGGCGCTTCCGGCGGCCTGGCCATCCGGGCCAGAAACGTGTTCTCCCGCACCGAGGAGATTTTTTTCGACCAGGTTCTACTGCCGGGCGACTACGTGTCCTTGGAGGTTAAAGACAGCGGGCATGGAATCGCCAAAGAGGACCTGGGCCGGATTTTCGACCCCTTTTACACCACCAAGGACGTGGGCAAAGGGTCGGGCATGGGGTTGTCCGTGGTGCAGGGGATTATGAAAGCCCACGGGGGGGGCGTTCGCATTTCCAGCGCTCCCGGAAAAGGCGCCCTGGTGGAGTGCTATTTTCCCTCCGCGGGAAAAGGCGCTCCCTCCGAGCCGCAAAAGCAACAGGAAACCCCCACAGGTACGGAGAGCATCTTATTCGTGGATGATGAGCCCCCCATCGTGGACATGATCAAAGGACGGCTGAAAAGATTGGGCTACAAGGTCACCGCCGTGGAATCCCCCTTGGAAGCCCTTGAAATGTATACAGAAAACCCCGCAGGCTTTGACCTGATCATCACGGACCTGACTATGCCGGAGATGACCGGCGACCTTCTGATCAATCGGCTGATGAATGTGAACCCGGACGTCAAGACCATCATCTGCACGGGCTTCAATGAAAAAATCGACGCCCTCAAAGCCAAGGAAATGGGCGCCAAAGCCTTTTTAAGCAAGCCCGTGGACCGCCACATCATGGCCGTGACCATCCGTCAGGTTTTGAAATCATAGGATAAAGGCCGCGTTTCAGCTTTTATCCCTATCGGCGTTGAAAATATACCTACAAAGCATGTCCGTCGTTTCCTCCAGAAACTCCTTTTGGTCCAGCCGGTCCGCCGAATCCATAACCTGGCGGTGAGTCAGGGACTCCAACACCCGGATGATCATCCTGGCGGCCGCCCCGCCCTTTGTTTTTCTGGCGCCCGGCGTCTTGTCCAAAAGAACCTGGAGGCGGTCCGCCATGATTCTTTCCATGTTCATGAACGCCTCCCACCATATTTTTCCGGTGATGGGTATGTCCTGCACAATGGCCCGATGCACCCCCGGCTCCCGCTTATGCAGCTCCATGGCCAGTTGGACGAATTCCCTCACATCGTCCGGAGTGATGCACCCCCTCGTCTCCACCCGGGACATGAGTGCGTCCGTCCCGGAGGCGGCTTCCGCCATGTGGGCCTCCATGAGGCTCAACACGATGCTCTCTTTGTTAGGAAAATATTGATACAGGGAGCCGATGGAAACCCCGGCCCGGTCAGCGATGTGATTGGTTGTGGTCCCGGCGTATCCCCTGGCTTCCAAAACCTGAGCCGCCGCCTCCAGGATGGCGCTCACCGTTTCCCTGGAACGGCCCTGAATGGGCGTTTTGCGTACGTTTGAGGCATTATCAAGCATGCCGTTCCTCCCCTCTTGCAATGCGAGTAGAAAATATGAGCAATTACTTATATTATTCTCCCGGGTTGTCAAGATAAACGACGTGAACCACATTAAGGAGGGTCGCATGGAGCATTCATTCCGCGTAGGAACATATGATTTTCATCCCGAATCCAACATCAACTTTCAGTTGAACCGCCAGATATCCCTGGGCGGAGGCCGCATGGAGGACATTCGGGCGGTCTCGTCCAACATCAAAAACCTGGACGACTGGAAGCGGGAGTTTTTGGCGTTGGCCCGTCTGGCGGAGCAGGAGGAGCGCTGGGAAAATGCCGCCTCCTATTATCGGGGGGCGGAGTTTTTCATGACTCCGGGCGATCCCGACAAGGAATGGGCTTACGACCAGGCCGCGGCGCTTTTTCAAAAAATTGTCAAAGACGACCTGGAGAGCGGCGCTTTGAATGTGGAAGCGGCGCCTTATGAAAAAAGCCGCCTGCCTGTTTTCAGGCTTCCGGCGCAGGAAGGCGTGGGATTTAAAGGAACGATAGTCCTTCACGGAGGATACGACTCCAGCAAGGAAGAGCTTTATCCCAGCGCAGACTTCGTCCGCCAGCAGGGGTACGACGTTTATTTGTTTGAGGGTCCGGGCCAGGGCGAGGCTTTGGTGAAAAACGGCCTGCACATGACCTATGAATGGGAAAAGGCGGTGGGCGCCGTTTTGGATCATTACGGCCTGGTGGGCGTCGCCCTGGTGGGTGCATCTTTAGGGGGATATCTGGCGCCCCGTGCGGCGGCGTTTGAGCCGCGCATCAATCGGGTCGTCGCCTGGGGCGTGATGTACGATTTTTTCGAGGTGCTGACCTCGGTGCGAGGCAAGGCCATGGAAATCGGCATGAAAAGCCTCATTGCCTTGAGGGCGAAAAAGGCATTGAACCGCATGGCGGCCCTGCGCATGGAGCGGGATCCTTTTGCAAAATGGGGGATCAACCACGGCATGTTCGTCATGGGCAAGCCCACGCCCTATGATTTTCTGCAATACGCCAGGAATTTCTCCATGAAAGGCGTTTCCGGCAAGGTGCGGCAGGACTTTCTGCTTTTGGCCGGAACCCGGGATCATTTCATTCCGCTCAAGCATTACCACCGGCAGGCCCGGGAGTTGACCAACGTGCGTTCTTTTACGGGACGGATTTTCACCGAGGCCGAGCAGGCGGAAAACCATTGCCAGTGCGGAAACATTCCTTTGGTGTTCAACGTAATCAGCGAATGGATGAACGGTTTGGATGAACGGGACGGATAATTGATTGATCACCCTACCATCACCAGGCCGTAGAGGTTGACCCGGTCGGGAACCAGGGGGACGTCCAGATTGCGGGCCATGGCCTTTGCGTCGATGCCCACGGCGGCCAGAGTGGGCCTGGCCTTGTAGGGGTGGATGCATCCTTTGGCCCGCACAAGGGCCTGGCAGCGGCTTTCCTTATGGCACAACACGGACCGGCAGTTTCCCGCCCCAAAACCCGAGGTCATGTGGTATCCCCTGTTGAAGGCGTCCGACTCCAGGGCCGTGATAATGGACGCGGCCTGCAGGCATGCCTGCCTGTAATAAACGTCTTCGATCCACCCCTGCCCCTGGTCCGGCATCCCCAAAGGCGCCAGGCAGCAAAAAAACACCCCGTATTTGAAAGAGCGCAACGAGTCCCACAGGGAGTCCAGGGGCATTCTCACGGGCCAATGTTCCGTCAGGTTGTCGGGATCTTCCAAGGCCGGATCGACCCGGGCCAGGCTTTCGTCAAAAACCAGGGCTCTGCCGGAGGTCAGGCGCACTTCCCGGGCGCCTCTATCCAGGGCCAGCTTCAACAGCTCTTCCATGTCCTGGGCTATTAAAGCCGGATCTTTTTGCTTGGGGGCTTTGGAATAGTGGTGCGGATCGGTATTCGGGGGCATGTGCGCCTCAACTTTTTAAGGTTTGGATACGCCTGCGGCGGAAACGCCGCCTATGAGACCGAAAAAAACACCGCTGCTACGAAAGGTAAATGATAATATACCACAGGGCTCCTGTTATTTGCAAATCAAATAGGAGTCGGGGGGGATGGCCGGCCAAAATTTTATCGGGCGTACAAATTCTTCCTTGACTCAGGGTCACTTTCCCGGTATATGTGAACATAAATTCACTTAGATGGAGCCTGAATCATGGCCACCCCCCGCCTGAAAACGCAGGAAAGAAAAAAACAAATCGTCCAGGCCGCCCTCACCCTGGTCTCCACCCGCGGCGTGGCGGCCATGACCATGGAGCGGACCTCCCGGCTGGTGGGAATCTCCCCTTCGGCCTTGTACAGACATTTCAAAAACAAGGCGGAAATGCTGGATGCGGTCCTGGATCTTCTGGACATCCAGTTCGCCAACGAAATCCAGGAGGCCCTGGACAACGGCCGGGACGCCCTGGACTCCCTCAGGTACTTCCTCATGCAGCGGGTGCGGTTCATCATGGAGCACCGCAGCATCCCCCGGCTGCTGTATTCCGAGGAGATCCTCTACAAGTACCCGGAGCTGCAAAAAAAGGTCAATGACATATTCAAAAACCATATTCTAAGGCTCCAGGACGTGGTCCGGCAGGGCCAGGACCAGGGGCTTATCAGAACGGACGTCACCCCGGTGGAGACGGCGGTCATGTTCATCGGCCTGTTCAAGCCCGTGGACGAAATTTACGACATCATCGGCGGCCGGTTCGACCTGGTGGCACACATCCACAAGGTCTGGAACATCTTTGTGGAGGCCATTTCCCCTTGACCGCAAAGATGTGATTACTCATTCACATAAGGACGGCATTATGAAAGCATGGCGGGACAACATCGAAGCCTGGTTCGAAAAAACCGGGCGCCTCATCTGCAAACATCCTTTCATCACGGTCTTTTTCTTCGCCTGCTTGTCGGGCTTTCTCCTTTTTCAACTTCCCAAAACAACCATAGACACCTCGCCCACCGGCATGCTCCATGAGAACGACCCTGCCATGGTCCGCTACAACGAGTTCCGGGATCAGTTCGGCCGGGACGAGATGATCCTGGTTGCCGTGGGCCCTGTGGACGTGTTTTCCCAGCCGGTTCTGGAAAAAATTCAGGCCCTCCATCAGGATTTAGAGGATAGCGTCCCTTATTTGGAGGAGGTGACCAGTGTTTTGAACGCCCGGTCCACCCGGGGCGAGGGGGACGAATTGATAGTGGAGGACCTGTTCGAGGAATGGCCCCAAACCTCCCGGGAAATGGAGGCGCTCAAGCAGCGGGCTCTTTCCACGCCCATCTACCGCAACATGCTGATCAATGAAGACGCGACTTACACGGCCATTACCATTGAAACCAGCGCGTACAAGCCCATGGCCGGGGCGAGTTTCGACGCTTTTTCCGACAGCCTTAACGCCCCGTCCGTCAAGCCGGAATATTTGTCCGACGCTGAAAACTCCGAAATAGTCCGGGCGGTCCGGGCCGTGGTTGCAAGGCATTCCAGCCCGGAATTTCCATTATATACGGCGGGATCTCCGGTCCTCACCGAAGACTTGCGGGATTATATGCTTCGGGACATCGCCCGATTTTCCGCAGCCGCCATCCTGTTGATAGCCCTGTTGCTCATAGTTGCTTTCCGAACCTGGGCCGGGGTGGTCTGGCCGCTCACCACGGTCATCCTGTCTTTGGCTTGCACCCTGGGGCTCATGGCCATGTTCGGGGTTCCCTTAAAACTGCCCACGCAAATCCTCCCCTCTTTCATCCTGGCGGTGGGCGTGGGGGATTCCGTGCACATCCTGGCCATCTATTACCGGAACATACGAATGGGCCTGGAGCGCAACGAGGCTATCGCCAAGGCTCTGGGCCATTCGGGCCTGGCCGTGCTGCTGACCAGCCTGACCACGGCCGGAGGCCTGCTGTCCTTTTCCCGGACGGAAATCGCCCCCATTGCGGACTTGGGAGTATTCTCCGCCGCCGGAGTTGTGCTGGCCCTGCTGTTCAGCCTGTTTCTCATGCCCGCATTGATCGCCATTTTTCCCTCCGGGGAGCAAAGGCATTCCAACAACGGCGCTTCCAGGCTGGACGTTTTTTTATCCGCCATAGGGGATTTCGCAGTAGGACGACCCAAAACCATCCTGACGGTCACCGCAATCATCATGGCGGCTTCGGCTGTGGGAATCACCCAGCTTCATTTTTCCCACCACACCCTGGCCTGGTTTCCCAAGGACTCGGATTTGGTGGTTTCCACCCGGACCATTGACCATGAAATGGGCGGAACCCTGACCATGGAAGTCATTGTAAACTCGGGCGAGGAAAACGGGTTTTACGAGCCGAACCGGTTGAACGCCCTATCCGCCATGGCGGATAAAATAGAGCCTTTCACCTCGGAAAGCGTGTTTGTGGGACAAACCCGCAGCCCGGCGGACATTCTCAAGGAAATCAACCAAGCCTTGCATGAAAACAAGCCGGAGCACTACAGCATTCCCCAGGACAGGGAACTGGCCGCCCAGGAATTTCTGCTTTTTGAGAATTCCGGGTCCGACGACCTGCAAAAGGTGCTGGACACGGATTTTTCCAAGGCCCGGTTCACCATCAAGGTTCCCAGCGTGGACATGGTCTATTACCACGATTTTGTGAATGCAATCAGCGCCTGGTTCAAGGAGGCCTTCCCCAACGACAAGGTCACGGTCACGGGGCTTATGAAGCTCTTGTATTCGACATTTTACGCGGTCATGCACACCATGGCCGAGAGCTACATCATCGCCATTCTGGTCATCACCGTACTCATGATACTGATGATCGGCAACCTCCGTTTGGGGCTTATCTCCATGATTCCCAACATCGCCCCCATTGTGGTGTGCCTGGGCGTTATGGGCGCTTTGGACCTGACCTTGAACGCCTTCACCATACTCATTGGTTCGGTGGCTTTGGGCCTGGCCGTGGACGACACCATCCACTTCATGCATAATTTCAGACGGTATTACGGCCAGTTTCAGGACACTGGGCGGGCGGTGCACGAAACCATGCAGACCACGGGCCGGGCCATGCTATTCACCACCATAGCCCTGACTTCCGGGTTCATCGTGTTCCTCATGGCTTCCATGAAAAACCTCATGACATACGGCTCCCTGGCCGCCCTGACCATCAGCCTGGCCCTGCTGGCGGACTTTCTGGTGGTCCCCGCCTTGCTGGCCCTGGTCTTCAGGGACAAACGGGCTTCCGCAGGCTCCGGGGTTTCGGCCGGCCCAAAATTCAAGGAGGCGGCTCAGCACGGTTGAAAGAACCGACAGGACTTGATAAACCGGTAATTAAAAGACTTTGAGACAATCCACACACAAATATTCAAGGAGTAAATCATGAGATCCATCACGACTTTGTTGTTTTTCGCACTCGCCGCTTTATTCCTGGCCGCTCCTTGCGCTCACGCAGACGACGCCAAGGCCCGGGAAATCATGCAAAAGGTCAACGACCGGGACGACGGAGACAACGCCGTTTCCGAAGAGGAAATGATCCTCATCGACAAACGGGGCAAGCAACGCGTTCGCAAGATCAAGAGTTTCCGCAAGGATTTTGGGGAGGACACCCACAGCATCCTGTTTTTTGAAGAGCCGGCGGACGTTCGCGACACCTCCTTTTTGACTTTCGATTACGACGACGAATCCAAGGATGACGACCAATGGCTGTATCTGCCGGCCCTGAAAAAGGTCAAACGCATCGCCAGTTCGGACAAGGACGGCGCCTTCATGGGTTCGGACTTCACCTACGGCGATATGACCGAACGGGCATTATCCAAGTTCTCCTATGAAATGGTGCGGGAAGAGGACGTGGACGGCCATAAATGTTGGGTCATCCAGTCCACGCCCATCAACGACGACGTGGTGGACGAGTACGGCTACCTCAAGTCCCGGGCTTTTGTGAGGCAGGATAATTACGTGGTGGTCCGCGCCCAGTTCCAGTGGGCGAAGGGCAACAAGTTCAAGGAAATGCGGGTGGAAAAGCTGGAGCAGATCGACGGAATCTGGACGGCCCTGGAAATGACCATGAAAACCATGAAAAACAAGGAAATCGTCCATCAGACCCTTTTAAGGACCACCAGCATCAAATACAATCAGCCCATGGATGAAACCATGTTCACCACTCGCCGCATGGAAACCGGACTGTAATTCTCATCATCTTTGTCAGGAGGGGGCGCGCAAGTGACTAATTTATCGATCAAAACACTGATAGCAGCGTTGATATTGGTTTTTGGCCTTTTGGCGGCCCCGCCTATCTGGGCGGACGATTTTGATCAGGCCATGGACGCTTTTGAAGAAGCGGACGAGGAAATCGTGGTGGATGAGGAAGCCATTCCCGAATCCCCGTCCCGGCTTCGGGTTTCAGGATACGGTAAGCTGTCCTCCGTCTTCACCTACGACCAGCCCGCCCCGGAGCCGTGCAAGGCCGACTACCGGGGCCTGTACCGCCTTCGCCCGGAACTGGACGCCAAGCTGGACGTGGATATTTATGAAACCTGGAAAGCCCGGGTGGGCGGACGGTTTTGGTACGATTTCGCCTATGATATAAAGGATCGGGAGGATTTCACCGAGGAGACCCTGGACGAAATGGAGTCCGAGTCCGAACTCTGGGAGGCTTATCTGGAAGGCCGTTTGTTCAAAGGCCTGGATCTGCGCCTGGGCCGCCAGATTGTGGTGTGGGGAACCTCGGAGAATATCCGGGTGACCGACGTGATCAATCCCCTGGATCTCCGCGAAATGGGCATGGTGGACATCGAAGGCCTGCGCCTTCCCACGGCCATGGCCAGGGCGGATTACACCATCGGCTATTGGACCATCACGGGTTTGGTCATCCCGGAAATCCGCCCAGCCCAGCAGCCGCCTTACGGAGGCATGTACTACCCCTCAAGAAACAAACTGCCGGACGACCATCCGCCTGTGGACTCCATAGAAAACATGGAATACGGCGCCCGCATATCCGGGCATCTTCCCGGCTGGGACGTGTCCCTGTATTTCGCGGACGTGTACATGGATCTTCCGTATTTAAAGGAAACCGTGGAATTCAAGCTCATCCGGCCGCCCATATTCATACCCCCGGCCACCATTCTACCGCCCGTCATCCAATTTCCCGAGTATGAATACCACTACGCGCGGGTGCAGATGTACGGCGCTTCCACGGCCATCGCCCTGGGCAACTGGTTGATTAAGGCCGAGGCCGCCTATTTTACCGGCCTCAAGTATTTTAACGAGCCCAACGAAGACCGGGACCGCTTTGACGGGCTAATCGGCCTGGAATATTCGGGATTCACCGACACCACCATCAGCCTGGACGCGGCGGTGCGTTACGTCCCCAGCTACGTGGATGTGTTGGAAAACGCGCCGGACAACACGCCCCAAAGCCAGCCCGAGGCGGCTTTAAGGGTGCAAAGGGATTTTCGGCACGACACCTTTCATATCACCCTTTTGGCAACAGCCATGGGGCATGACGCCGAGGACGGCTGGTTTATCCGCGGGGAATCCGCTTACGACTGGACCGACAACCTGACCTTCACCCTGGGCGTGGTCGGGTACGGCGCGGACGACGACGGATATTACGCCTATGCAAAGGACAACGATTGCGTGTTCTTTGACATCAAGTACAGTTTTTAGCTACAGTAATCCTGCAATGGCATTATCGGCATGACTACAAGGAGGACTGTACGTAAACATTATGGACGATTACAAACAGATCGTGGACGCCATCGCCCTATCCATGGGCGCGGCCTGGGCCAGCGGCGTCAACCTGTACGCCGCTATCCTGGTCCTGGGCCTTTTAAGCATCACCGGCAACATCGCCCTGCCCGAAACCCTCCATGTGCTTAACGAGCCTGTCGTGCTTTTCGCCGCAGGTTTCATGTTCATGGTGGAATTCTTCGCCGATAAAACCCCGGGCGTAGACACGGGCTGGGACGCCATCCACACCTTCATCCGCATTCCCGCCGGCGCGGCTTTGGCCGCAGGCGCCGTGGGAGACGTGAATCCCGCTATCATGGTGGCCGCCGGAATCGTGGGAGGAGGCGTCGCCGCCGCCACACACGCCACCAAGGCCGGATCCCGGGTGCTGATCAACACATCCCCCGAACCTTTCACAAACTGGGCCGCCTCCATAGGCGAGGACATGGCGGTTATCGCCGGCCTGTGGGCCGCCCTGCACTACCCTCTTGTCTTTATCTGCCTGCTGATTATCTTTCTTTTAATGCTGGTCTGGCTGCTGCCCAAGTTGTGGCGCGGGATTAAAAAGGTCTTCGGCTTTTTAAAGCGCCTTGTCACCGGCAAAAAGCAGGAGGAAGATCCGGTGCAAGCTCAGGATGCAGAGGTCGAAGCTCCCGCAGATACCGGTCTGGAGCCGGCGGAAGGCAAGGATCCAGCCTGATCTGCCTCGCATTCCCCAGACCTCCTCTTCAACGGAAAAAAGAAATAAAACCCCAATCCGGGCCATGTTGACAGGGCTTTGAGTCCTGTCAACACGGCCGGATAAAGACGCTTCTATTGGGTGACATTGTGCTGCTCACAATGTCAACACGCCCAATATCCGCATCCATTCTATGAGCAATACATATCCTTTTTAATTGTCATGAATAAATATCTTATGATATTTTTAACACTGCTATATTCTAATTAACTCAAATCCAACATCCATGCTGACCAGTAAAAAAGCCGCTGATTTTACAAGCAAAAGTTATAGCATATACTTGCTTTTTTTCTATGTCAGATTAACGCTTAATTGTAAAAATAATGATTTTAAGAGGAAGAGTTATGATTTACAGTCGTTTTGTGTGCATTGGATTGACGTTATTGCTGTGTCTTGCAGGAACCCATGCCCTGGCGTTTAGTGTGGATATCGATTCTTTCGACTATACCGACAACCTGAATCGAACAATTGCCTGGGATTTTTCGGGCGCCACAACCAATGATCTGTACACGCCAGCCTGGAATAGTGAGGGTGTCACCCTGGAAATTCCGGATGGCAACGTGACTCTTTCCAATGAAGAACACGGGGATTTTTATTGGGAAACTAATAATGGAGACCTTGCTGTTGACGTTGCAAACAGCCTTTACAGCGTGGAGGTACTTGGAGATGACGGATTCGTTTCTATCGGCTGGGGCGCCGACCTCATAGCCCCTGCCACAGTGTGGGAGTGGGAAGCCCGTTTTACTAATTTTACCGGGGTAGACTTCACTCCCGGCCGATTTTATTCCTTTCAAGTCGCTGCGGGAAGCTGGGACCTTAAAGAAGTTGCCCCCAGCGTTTGTGGCGTCTGGTACGATGGTGAAATCAACGGCGTTCAAAAAGAATCCGCCTTGGTGCTGCAAACAGGAATTGCTCCCGCCGACGATGCCCCCTCTTCACTATCCTGGGATTTTGAACCTTGTAGCGGCGGCGGACTGATACTGGAAAATATGGATCCGGCAACGACCACCATCGATCTTAAAATATCTATCAGCAACGATGCCAGAACCTTAACTTCCTATTATCGAATCAATAGCGATAATGCCAATGACTGGGTGCAGTTGGCCGCCCACACCATTGAAGACAGCGACTACAAAATGTACGGCATCGGTTTCGATGCCTTCTTGGCCCTTCTTCATCCTGCGATTTTTTTGGGCATAGGAGATGTCGGCGATCCATGCGTTGATGACTCAGGAGACGATTCAGGCGATAATCCGGGTGGTGATTCGGGAGATGATTCGGGCGGCGATTCAGGCTCGAGCAGTTCCGAAGATGAAGGCGAGGGAAGCGGGGGGTGTTTTATAAAATCGGTTAAAAGATAACCCGTAGATGCCGTTCGGGTTTAAAAGTTGAGGGTATTTTTGGGAGGTTATCCGGGTTTATATATATACCTCTGGTTCAAGGGGAAGGACTTGAATGTCAAGCCCTATTCAGCAAAAAATCATATATTATTTCAAAATAGTACATAATTGATTACCACCTAACGATCCCCCCCAGCCTGCGGGAATTGTCAAACTATTGGCGGCATACAGTAGCATTGCTGCTTCCTCCCTAATAATAAAATTTATATTTCGCCCTGACAAAAATTGACTTGCCCATCTTAAAATCTTTAGAATGTTCTTATCATCATTACAAATTGATATGCAGGCAATTCCGCACCCCATGGCACTTGGCATATAATTTGCTTTTATTTGAGTTTCAAATTCTACAAACCGGCGCAGACTGTGGTCTGGAACAGGCGTTCTCCTATGCCTGGCAATGGATGATTATGAAAATAAATTTCGCAGCCTCTATAATTGGTGTATTGGCCGCCATCGCAATACTTTTGCTTTCTCCTCAACTGTTAATGTGTGCCGGCGCCAATACCTTCTATTCCATACATATTGCATCGTATAAAAGCTCCGATGCAGCTGATGAATTTATTTTTCAGCTAAAAAACAAAGGGTTGGATGCCTTTCAAAAATATGAGGCGATCCCGGGCAAGGGTAACTGGTACAGGGTATACATCGGTGAATATGCCGATTCAGCCTCAGCCAAAAAAATGATGCTCTCTTTTAAGGCTGATGGCATATCGGATTATTATTCAGTCACTGAGATGCTTGAAGACCATCAAAAAGATAAAAAGCCCCTTGAAGCCGAGTCTTTACCTCAGACCACTGTCAATACTATGCCGTCAGAATCTCGGCAGATTAATAAAGATGCGGCATTTGGGGCCGGGGAGCAGGCTGCTGCCCTCCAGGCGCCTTTGGGATCTGATTCATCCGGTCAGACCAGTATGGAGAAACACAACAATGCCGCAGGGGACTATGTCTTCTATTCTGTACATATTGCGTCCTTTCGAAGCTCGGATGCCGCTGACGCATTTGTCTATAATTTAAGGGCCAAAGGTTTGGACGCCTTTCAAAAACGGCAGACCGCTCCAGACAGGGGCAACTGGTACATGGTATTTGTCGGTGAATACGCCGATTCAGTTTCAGCAAAAGAAATGATGCATACTCTTAAAGCCGATGGCATGTGGGGTTATTATTCAGTCACAAAAATGTTTGCCCAGAATCCAAAAGGTAAAAATATAACCCCCCCCCCTCTTGTTGCCATGTCTCAACCGCAGGCCGCCGCGAATTCTTCGCCTGCGGAAATTCAAGAGGTTAGAAAGGAAGATCCAAACGTAGAAGTTTCTTCCCCTGCCCATGATGGTGGTTTCGAGAAAAAGCAAAAAGCTGTTGATGGAACAAAAAAAGTTTCTGTTGGCATACGTGTGGGTGGTTATACCGCCCCGGATATCGAGGATTTTAAAGTAAAAAAAGCGGGTTCTACTAAAACAGAAACATGGAAATTCGCCGGCTCCAACGCGTACATCTTTTCACTTCCAGCTTCTTATCGCTTTAACGAGCATTTTTGTTTGGAAGGCAGGCCGGAGTTGGTGACGGCAGACGGATTGGATGTGTTCTTTATATCTTTAGGCCCCAAGCTGGATTACGAGTTACCTCATGGAATTCAACCCCATATCAGCTTGGGGGCTGTTTATGGCTCGTTCGACTGGGATTACGCGCCGGGAGATTTCGACACTGCATTTGGAATGGAATCAGGCATTGGCATTAGTCTGGTTCGGCCTAAGTTTAAAATCGACGCCGACTTTTTATACCGCGATATCAGGTTTGGCTATAATCCGCCAACGGATGACACAATTGTTTTTAATCAAAGCCAGGCCGATTTTTCAGGATATTCCTATTCCGCTTCCATGGCGTATTCATTTTAGCGGGGTATTTCTTTTTCCTTAAGGTACTCACCTCCCAGTATAAAATAGCCGGGACCCATCAATGGAAGTGGTGGATTAGGATTTGTATTTAAATTTTGGAGGAAAAGATGGAAAAAATATATAGAACCGTTGGGATTTTCTTTATTTTGATTCTTGGTGTATTGACCATTGTGGCCACTAGCGGCGGCATTGACAGTGATAAAAGTACAAGTGTAGAGAACGATTCCTCCAACGCGGCCGTTTTTTCCCCATCAGCCACATTTCAAGAGATTCAAGGGATAGAGACTTTTTCTGTCGACGGCTACGACGTGAAAGCGGCTGCCGACCAGATGCTGGTATATGTTTCCAGCGATGTCACCCAGGTTCAATTGGACGCACTTGTTGCTAAAATCAAGGACCTTGGCGGAACCGTTATTGGTTCGGACCGGGATCTATTAGTTATACAGGTTGAAACCGACAATGAATTGGGACTGATTGATGCTTTGCAGAATATGGACGGTGTAAACGGAGCAGGCCTGAATATGGTGTGCGCCTTGTCCGCGGCTGTAGAAATTCCCGATTTGTATGGGGATGGGGACTGGTGGATAGAGAAGATCAACGCTCAGGAAGCCTGGAATATAACCACTGGATCAGCGGCGGTAACCATTGGGATCGTTGACACGGGCCTCAAGGCAGGGCAGGAAATTCTGGATGAGAACAGGCTTGAGCGATATGACTATTTGGGACACAAAATTAAAGATGACGATACTTGGAACTTTTACAAAGGGCACCACGGGCTGTGGGTCACGGGTTTTGCTGCAGGATACATGGATGACGCTGAGAATTACGATGACCAAAATGGACATAATGTCAGGGGCGTTAATCAGGCAGCCAAAGTCGTTTTAGTGGATGTTGGCAAAAAGAAAATTGAGTACGAGCCTGACATAGGGGACACTTGCTTCCCGCTCACCGACTTGTGCTGGTTGCACAGCACGGCAATCACTAACGTCCTATATGGCATAGAGACAGCCATCTTCAAAGGTTCAAATATAGTGAATGTTTCTATAGGGATAGACACAAAAGACTGCCCTAATAACGATTGTAAGGAAACACAGCGGGAAGAATGGCGTGCGGGAATAAACCAAGCTGTCCAGGTGGCTAGAAAGAATCGCGCCTTGCTGATGTTCTCGGCCGGAAATGACTCTTATAAGCACGACGATAACCTTTTTGATCTTCCCGACGCTCAAAAAGAGGCGACCATGGAGGAAATGTGGAAAAATTACACAATCATTGTGGGCGCCACCTGTGGCACTCCCGGATACGACTCCATTTTTGAATGGAACGGAAGTAGAATGGGCGATGTTGTGGATATCCTGGCTCCAGGATGTATAGTTGGCTTTGCTCAGGGGGGGGTGGATGTGATCACACCCGGCCGCACGGGCGACGGCACTTCTTACGCGGCTCCCCTGGTAGCCGGCGCCTGTAGTTTGGTGAAAGGCCTCAACACCACCCTGCTGCCCCCGGAAATCAAGCATATCGTCACCTCCACGGCTCCTGAAATTGTGACTACCAGTTATTCTCCCAAAAAACACCTGGATATGGGAGCGGCAGTAAAAAGCGCCATGCTCACCCAGAACGTAGTTTTGAAAGAAGAATCTGAACAAGCCTTTACGTATATGAACCAGGAAAAAAACCTCACTATACAAGTCCAGGTTCCCGATTCAGGAATTTCAGGAGCGGACATACTTTTTATAACTGATATTTCAGGCAGTTACTATGATGATATCGACACATTCCAGAAGGACGCCGCCGCTATCATTCAAGACCTGACCGACCGGGACTTGGATATTCAGTTCGGGGTAGCTGCCTTTTCTGACTTCCCCATCGATCCATACGGATATAGCGAATACGATGACGAGGCGTTCGTTTTGCTCCAGTCAATCACGGATCAGGAAACGGACGTCATAAACGCCGTTAACCTGTTGGATCAGCCCCTCAGGCATGGAGGCGATTTGCCTGAATCCCAATTGGAGGCGCTGTATCAGGCTGCCGGGGGATCGGGGAGAGATGTGGATGGAAACGGATCCTTCGAGGACCTGGGAGACATACCTCCCACTCTTGTAGGATGGCGGGACGGGGTTCAAAAAATAATAGTACTCAGCACGGACGCTCCTTTTCATGATAGCAGCGCTGAACCCGCCTATCCCGGTCCGACTTTCAGTGAAACCCTTACCAAACTGCAAGAATCAAAAATAATCGTCATCGGATTGGAAAGCGGGGACACGGAAGGCGACCTGCAGGACGTGGTGGATGCCACCGACGGATTTCTTTTTGACCTTTCCTCCGATTCCGCTGAGATGGCCGACAGGATTGCAGAAGCCATGGACGAAATCCAGTCCTCTGTTGATGTTTCCTGGCAGGAGATTACCGGAGGGGAGTTTATTAAGAGCCTTACTCCTGCAAAATACACTGATGTTGCGCCGGGATCTACGGTGGACTTTGAACTCACCCTTTCCAATCCCAAGAATATAGGTAAATTCGGCCAAAGTTATGACGTCATTATTTGGTTCAAGGCTGAGGATTCACTAATCCAGCGAGAATGGCTGCCTGTTTACATTCAGGGGGGGGAATAAGGGGATAGCTGGACGTACTGCTGGCTGCCATTGGCGATTTTACAAGCTGTAAGATTCTTGACAAACCTGCTGTCACTTCGCAATATTAGCAAGATACTGCCTTACCAGTTCCATCAAGAGACAATGACTTGCGGCCCTTCATTCCCGCGGTCCCCGTGGGAAGTTATATGGGGGCATTCAATTCATAAGGCTCAGTATTAATTGTAGATAGGCGTTCCAACGTGCAACATGGAAACGAGAAAGTTGCATGTTATCGGAGAGACGCCATGGCCCCCCGGAAAATCTCATCGTGAGAAAACTCAAGGCGTTATGCAAGGAATGCATCTGACTGTCTTAAAGTGCAACAAACGCAGTAATTATGAGGATAATATGAACGAGAGGAAATTCAATGCGAAGAAATTACAAAAACTCAATAATCCCGAGAGGTTGAAAGACATCCCTCCTGAATATATCCAAAGCAGGATCAATCTGGAAAACCCCAAGGTTTTGGTGGAGATCGGGGCGGGGACGGCCTTTTTTTCCAAGGCTTTCCAGGAAATGTACACAGGCTCCGTGATTTACGCCTGCGACCTGTCTCAGATCATGCTCAACTGGATTGAAGAGAATATCACACCGGAAAATCCCGACGTCATCCCCGTGAAGACTGAGGAATCCGCCCTGCCCCTTGACGACGGCCTGGCCGACCTGGTTTTTACCATCAACCTGCATCATGAGTTGGAAGATCATCTGGCCGTTCTCAAGGAAGCCTACAGGCTGCTCAAGCCGGGCGGAGCCTTTTTTGCGGCTGACTGGCTGAAAAAAGAGATGGACGAAGGCCCTCCCCAGAATATCCGCTTTCTTTCCAGCGAAGCGGCGGATCAGTTAACGCAGGCAGGCTTTGAGAACGTCCGGGCTTATGAAGACGGCATGCCCAAGCATTTCCTGGTTGTGGGCAAGAAGCCGGAATAGCCTTTTGACTGGATAAATAGCTTTCACCAATTTTTAAAAAGGACTTTTTCACCGGATATTTTCGGCAAGTTTCTTTCCATTTGGTTAAAAATGCCGACACAACACCGGAGAGCATCCTTTTTTTATTTCCCGATATGATATTAATCTTTTACTTTATGTTTTTATGAATAACTATTTGAAATAAAATTTATTATTCAAATTTATATTTATATATTTTTCTCCTGCGTCGCCGATGGCATGACCCTTGCCGTTTGGGTAAAGCACAGCGCAAAGATGCGCTTTGCCTTACAAACAGCCGGATTGCAGCTCAATCGCAAAGAGGAGGAAAATATGAGCCAAACAGAAAAATCGACCACCATCAAACGCCGCTCAGTCATTAAAGGAATCCTTGGAACCGGAGCCGCCGTAACCATGGCGCCGCTTGCTTTAAACCTGACCGCCAAAGACGCCCAGGCGGCGGCCCGGGCCCTGCCCCAGCAATGGGACGAAACCGTGGACGTGCTGATTATCGGATCGGGCTTTGCCGGCTTGGCTGCAGCGGCCGAGGCGGCTGCGACCGGCGCCAAGACCGTCATCCTGGAAAAAATGCCTTCTTATGGCGGCAATTCCATTATCAACGGCGGCGTTTACGCCTCGTGGGATGACGAACTGCATTTGCGGGAAAAGCTGAAACTGGGCGAAGACAGCCCGGCGCAGCACACCCAGGACACCCTGAAAGGCGGCGATTTCTACGGAGACCCCGCGCTGGTGAAAATTCTGGCTGACGGCGCCACCGACGCCCTGAACTGGATGATGGACAAAGGCGGCTGCACCGTACGTCCCGCCCTTACCCGCGCAGGCGGCCACACAGCCTACCGCACCCATACAAGCACCGAAGGCGTGGGCCGGGGCTATACCGAGCCGTTGAGGAAAATCGCCCTGGCTCAAGGGGCTGAAATCCGCCTGGGCGTGGAAGTCACCTGGATCTGGCGGGAGAACGCAACCGGACCCGTCCTGGGCGTGGAGATCAAGAAAGGGCGAAGGGTTTCCAATATCAAGGTTTCCCGCGCTCTGGTTCTGGCTTCCGGAGGCTTCTCCCGAGACATCAAAATGCGCTGGGAATACAACCCCTCCGTCGTGCCGGAGATCAACTGCACCAATCACCCCGGCGCCACCGGCGAGATGATCCGTTATGCCCAAGCCATCGGCGCGGACACGCTGCAACTTTGCTTCATCCAGCTATACCCCTTTGCCGAACCGGAAACCGGCGTTCTGGATAAACCCGCCGTGTACCCCTTTAACGGCGTGGGATACGGCCTGGTCTACGTCAGCAAGGAAGGCAAACGATTCGTCAATGAACTGGAGCGCCGGGACGTCTGCTCCCAGGCCCAGATCAACCTGGGTGAAAAGCCCACCTATTCCATTTTCAATGAAGCAATGATCGTCAAAATGGGCGGCGCCCAGGAAGACGTGGACAAAGGCCTGGAACGGGGCCGATTCATCAAGGCCGACAGCATCGAGGAATTGGCCGGCAAGCTGAAGATCCCCGCCGCGGCCCTGGTAAAAACCGTGGAAGAGCACAATCAATATCTGAAAAAAGGATCGGACCCGGACTTTAACAAGCCCATCACCGACAAAATGATTCCCCTGGAAAAAGGCCCGTTTTACGCCGTGGCCCAATGGCCGGCCGTGCATCACACCATGGGCGGCCTGCGGATCAACCCGAGCGCCCAGGTGATCGACATCTGGGGCAAGGTCATCCCCAAACTGTACGCAGCAGGCGAGGTGACCGGCGGCATCCATGGCTCCAACAGGCTGGGCAGCAACGCCATACCAGATTGCGTGGTATTCGGCCGGATTGCGGGCAGGAACGCGGCCAAGGTTTAAATCCGACTGGTTCTAACGGGAGAGCATCATTTGAAAAAACAGTTTGTTAAGCGTCTAATCATACTGTGCTTATTGGCTATGACGTGGGCCGCCGCCGGTTGGGCGGGCGACGCCAAGCCTTTAAGCCAGGAGGAGTTGAACATGATCCGGGAGATTTCCCAGGAAATTGACTCCTCACCTTATCTGGACGGGCTGCATTATCAGAACGGAGTGTCTTGCCAGGATTGCCACGGCGCCCCCCAACCGGGCTGGGACGATCCGGCGGAAGCCGAACAATGCCTGGCCTGCCATGAAAGCCGGGAAGCCCTCGCTGGAGTGGTGGACGAGGAATTCGCCCGCAAATGGGGCAATCCCCATAAATCTCACCTTGGAGATTTGGATTGCGCGGTTTGCCATAAAGGCCACTTGGCCTCAACTGTATACTGCTTGGGATGCCATACCAACGCCCCCTTTAGCATCCCCGGCCAATAGTTAGAGGCCCCACAAGCCGAAGGCGGCGACTCGTCCCCGACGCCGCCTTTGGCTCCTTTTCTTATTGGGGCGGAAAGCGTTTGAGATCCGTCTTTGCAAAGTCCCATTCCGGAGTGGAAAGGATCTGCCCGAAGTTGGTTTTGTACCAGGGCGAGATTTCAGGGTGGTTCAGGTTTTTCAGAACGTGCATATCCTGGGCGGGCATAAATCCCTGGGCAAGCAAAAACACCTTCTCGCCGGTCTTGGGATGAACGGCCGTGTCCATGACGATCACCGCATGACCGGGAAATCCCCCCTGGATGAACACGTCACCTGCCCGGATATCTTCCATGTCCTCCACCGGGATCATTTCCTTGCTCAAGGAGGCGGACCCTGCGTACATCATGACGTTTTCCAGATAAGCCCGAAACTGTTCGTAGGAATTCCCTTTGTCGCCCTTTTGAACCCAGGAGACCTTGCTGCCCTGGACCACAGGCCGATATCCCTCGGCCCACCGGGTGAAATCCGCCCTGTCCCCGGACGTAAAATTGAAATGAATGCGATTGTATTGACCGGTAAAATAGAGATATTCGGCCCACAGGCGAATGACCGAGTCCGCGCATTGCTGGAGGTCCTTGTTTCCCACGTCCAAATCCAGGACCAGATGGTGAGCCGACTGGTTCCCTTTTTTCCCGCCGTCAAACAGCATGACAGGCGGATTCCCGGATTTGACAGGAAAGCATTGGAGCCAGAAGTCGAAGCTGGCGGGCCGCACTTCCTCCCGTTCAAATCCTTTGGGAGGGGATATGCGATCCCCCAGGGTCAGAAGTACGGCGTCATCCTGCAGCCAGGGATACATGGCCGGCTGGGCCGGCGCCGGGGATAGGAAAAACAGGAAACAAAATCCGATTATTAGGGAGTTAAGAAGACTGCGCATGGAATTCACTTCACAATGAGGAATAGAAAAAACCGACTATACCAACCGATAAGCTCTTAATAAATAAACGACCAAATTTGTTGGGTTTCAAACCCAACAAAAGGAAGTCGAGTGAGACTGTTCGTCCGCTCATCGTCCCCAACTCAAACAATCCTTCCGGGCCGCACTTATTGGCCTTCGGCCCCTGGCATTACATGCCGGGGCCGGCCTCGGAGGGAAGTGGATTGAAAAGAAATAATACTTATCGGCGTTTGCTTAATCCACTTCATACCGGTACAATTTGCACTCAATGGGGCCGTTAAAAAGGGTGCTGGCTTTGCGTTTGCCAAGGCCTATGTTTTTCGCCACCTCGGGGTGGCCGGTGATGAGAGCCACCTTGTAGCGGCGGAATCGTTTGCTCAGGACGGAGCCCAGTTCCTTATACAGAGCCGCGAGTTCCTCGGACTCCCCTATTCTTTCGCCGTAAGGCGGGTTGACAGCTACCAGGCCCGGCATTTTGGCTTTCATGGGGGGCCGGGCCTTGGCCATTTCGCGATGCTCGATTTTGACGTAGCCGGTCATGCCTGCACGGGTCACGTTGGCCTTGGCGTGTTCCACGGCCCTGGGATGATGGTCGGAGCCCACGATGGGGGGCAGGCGCTTTTTACCTTCCTCGGCCAAACGCGAGGCGTCTCCCACCATGCCAGCCCACAGGGACTTGTCATGCCCTTTCCAGCCGACAAAGCCGAAATAGTTGCGCAAGAGGCCGGGAGCAATGTTTGCGGCCATGAGGGCGCCTTCGATGACAAAGGTGCCGGATCCGCACATAGGGTCGATGAGAGGCCCGCCCGTTTGGGCGATTTCCGGCCATCCGGCCCTCAGAAGAATGGCGGCGGCCAGGTTTTCCCGCAAAGGGGCAACCCCGCCCTCCAGGCGGTACCCCCTTTTATGAAGGCTGTCTCCGGAAAGATCGATGGACGCGACGGCCTCGTCGTTTTGAACGTGCACGTTAATGCGGACGTCGGGCCTGTTTGTGTTGACCATGAGCCTGTCGCCCACGTCCTTTTTGAACTGATCCACCACAGCGTCCTTCACCCTTTGGGCGCCGAACTGGGTATGGCTTAGGGCTGAACGGGTGGATGTGAAGTCCACGGCGATGGATTTCCGGTAATCCAGATGCTCGGTCCAGTCGATTTCCCGGATGCCTTCGTACAAGGCCTGTTGGTTGTCGGCTTTGAACTTGGCCACGGTCATGAGCACCCGAGAAGCGGTCCTGGACCATAAAATCACTTTATAGGCCGTGGCCAGGTCCGCGTCAAAACGCACGCCGGCCGCGCTTTCCGAAATATTCTCAATGCCCAGCCCTTTCAGCTCTTCAGCCAGGATGGGCGCGGTTTTCCGGCCGCAAGAGACAAAGAGCTCCATGGGATCTCCGGGCGATTTTTTATAAGAACCTGTTATGTTGCGTTTCGTATTCATAGGGCGTACATATGCAAAAATTTTAATAAACACCAGCAAAAAATTTTGCCTCTTTCCATTGAAAATGGTATGGAAATAATATTCCAGTAAGCGCTTAACGTCCACTTGTTTCCAGTAAATATAAACGACCGGAGGGAAACATGTCTGCACAGACTGTTGTGTATCTGTTCTTTTTGATTATTTATTTGTTGATTCTCGTCGCCTTTAACAAAGCCAGAACAAAATACGCCGGGGGAAAAGTGGGCGAGATGATCAACCTGATCCTCATAACCACGCTGCTGCTTTTCTGTTCGGATTACGCCCAGGTGCTTACCGGCTTGTTTCCCGACAACGTCTTGTTTGCGGTGCAGGTGATTTTACGAGCTGCGGCATTGGCTTTTCTGGCCTTTGGGGGCATTCGGATAGGAAGCGATTAAGCTCGGACAACATGGAGAACATCCACGGTCTTTCGCCGGCGGGGCGAAAGACCGTTTTTTTATTTTTTTTTGAACCGGCCAAACAACCCGCCTGATTTCTTATCTTTATCTCCGGCCCCGACCTTTTCAATGGCCTCGGCCAGCACTTCCTGAATTTGGGAGACCACGTAATCCTTTTCGTCGGAATCTTCGTGATATTTATCCACGTAAGACAACACCCTTTGCGCCTCTGCAATGGCGTCCTGCGTCAAAGAAGCGCCGATCTGGCTTCGTGTGCTTTCCAGGACGAAAGTCAGGTAGTCGTTCAAGGCTTCCAACAAAAACTCCGTAGCCTTGGATTGGTCGCCCAGCTTGAGGGATTCCAGGCCTTCGCGTACGACCTGCACGTTGGTAATGGCCGGATTGGTTGGGCTGAACTTATGAAAAATAATGCGCTTTTTGGCGCTGAGCTTTGACTTGGAATTGTCGAAAACCGAATTCGCCTGGGCGCCTAACTCGGTATGCAGGGCCTTGTATACAACGCCAAGCACGTCGTTATGGACGATGATCAGGCCGGATTGATCGGAAATCCTGTTTTTGCCGGTAAGCCCCACGGTCTCCACCTTGCGGATCAGCCCGGAGGACAGGAGCGAAAACAAAAGTTTGTAAACAGGATAGGTTTCAAAGCCGCTTTGCTGGACGATTTGACCCACATTTTTTTTGCCGTCGATCAGGGACAAAATGTGCCACTCGTTGGAATCCAGCTTGATTTCTTTTTTATCCGGGCTTTTATCGGAAATCTTCAGGACAGCATCCTCATCGGGAAGCTGTTTGCGTATGATGTCCAGTTCGTCAATGCGGCGGGAGGCTTCCAGGATCACATCAATGGTGTTTAAATTGACCACCACGTCTTCTTCCAGCTTTAAAGGGGTTTCCTTAAAATGAAACTCTCCCTTTTTCCAGAAGAACAGGTTATACAGAATTTCCCTGATTTGCTTTTCGATGAATTTTTTGAATGTATCCGAGGAGATATAGCCCTTTTCCACCAGCACCTTGCCCAGGAGTTTTTTCTCCTCTTTGGCGGTCTCGGCGCACTTTTGAAGCTCCTGCACGCTGATTATCCCCTGGGAGCGGAGCAGATGGCCGAGGCGTGCTTCCTTGTGGGAGCCGACGGCGTAAATGATGGTTCCCTCTTTGACAAAAACCCGGGCTTCTTCCTGGCCGTCCACAATGCGCAGGACGCCCGTAAGTTTCTCCCGGGCCAGGTGCTGCAACAGGCTGGCGAAAAAGAAACTATCGAGATTGCCGTTTAGAGCCATATTTCACTCCACAAAGAATATTGACAGGAACACGCAGGCATTAAATAATATACAAATATTTTGTGTGCATATATCATATTTTTCAAAGGAAGGCCCAGGATTTTAATTATGCCGTTTTTGTTTGGGAAAAAAAAGCCTGTTTCGGAAAACGAAACTTTCGTCGCGCTGATGCAAATCGCCCGTCAGGATCCGGACTTCCGGAAACAAATTTCGGCCATATTGTCCATGGATGATTTTAATCGAAAATCCGCATTGAATTCCATCACAGATAACATGCGCTTGCAAAAAGCCCCCAAGGATCTGGTGCGGGCCATGGAAAGCCTGGCTGATGACGCCGTGGCGGAAAGGGCCCTGGAACTTATACAAAATGCAAAATAATCATTATCCGGAAAATCATAGAGGTCAAGGCTCCAAGCAGCATACCGAAAATCTTAGCATATTCCATATTGCGGACGGATTGGCGGACGGCCTCTCCCATTTTTCCGGCGTAAGCAGAATAGCTCTTATCTATGCTGTGAGCCCGGGGGAGCCTCTGCGCATTTACGACCCCCAAAACCTGTTGGACGGCCACGAAATCCTTTTAAAAAAAATCTACCTGGATTCGTGCGACTGGAAGCAGGACGAAGAAAGAGTGCAGGCGCTGAAACTCTTCGACCCTGTGCTCCCGGCCCAGGACCTGGGCCTGACCGGATTGATCTCCTTCGGCGGCATGTCCCAATCCGCCTATTATCAAATGTGGTTCACCGAGCATCACCCGGACATTTGCAACCCCGGCCCCACAAGACGTTGGCTGGAGCACGCCACGTGGCTGCTTTCCCACGACCTGGCCACGTGCAGCGAGTTTTACTCCTCCATGTCCGATTACATTTTGCGGGAGTACGCCACCCACGCCGTGCGCGATTGCCTGGTGGACGAACTGAATATGCGGGTGGGATGGGACATCCAAATGCGGGTATACCCTATTTTAGACGCGATATTGAATATTTCCAAGACGATGGAAGAAGGCTTCTGGCCCAGAGGAAAGCTGGCTTTTGTCCTGAAGGCCCATATACAGAACATCCAGGATCTGGTTTTATTCCCCGAACTGGAGCGCCCCAGCCTGCGCAACTTCAAGCACGTACGCAAGCTCATGCAGGCGGTGGAAGAGTCGTCGGACCACTTTCTGGTTTCCGACGGGTCTCTGATTGCGGGAATCGGTTCAGGCGAGATGCCGCCCCACTCCATTGTCGCCGATTTTGCAGGGCCCCACGGCTTTGTGTCCTTTGACGGAGAAGCGCTGTGCAGTTTTTTCGACGGCAGGTTCCACTCCTCCTCCAGAAGGGCCAATTTGGTGCAGGTGGAGGAAATATTGCTGGAGTACTCCTTAAGCCCCACCCAATCCAGTGAACTGCTGAAGACCATCAAGGAAATCGTGCATCATGCAGAAGACCACAAACACGGATGCACCCTGGTCATAGACCTTAGCCAGCAGCCCATTGATATTGCAGGGCAAAAACTGGACAAGCCCCTGGACATCTCCCGGGACGATTATCTGGCGCTGGCCATGAATCTCTCCAAGGTGGACGGCGCCCTGCACATCAGGCCGGACCGGACTTTACGGAGCTTTGCATGCATTCTGGACGGCAGGGCCATCCCCGGCGAAGACCGTGCCAGGGGCGCCCGTTTTAATTCCGCCCTCAGGTTTACGGCCATGTACGACGACCTGATTGTGATTGTTGTCAGTTCGGACCGGCCGGTCTCCATTTTGCAATCCGGCGTGGAATTGACCGCCCATTGCTACTGGAAGCCGGTTTCAAGCTGCATGAGCACGCCCCCCACCCTCATGCGCTGGATAGAAAACAAAAAGGACTGATATAGGATAACCTTTTTATTTCCTGGATTGCCAATCCCCCAAACAGCGTTTGCAAGGGGCGTAGCCTTCGTAAAATGCGGACCACATGGAATCAAAGTCCCTGCGGTTTTTGGGATTGGTTTTGGCGGCCGACTTGCATTGGGGCAGATGAAAGCGCCTTGATCGGGAATTGCCCAAATATGGCTGATTTATGGGGTGAAGACCGGCCCAAAGGCCTTTTTGCGTTTGCATGGCCTTGCGCTGGGCCATTAACAACGCTGCGAAATGTTTTTCATTGGGGGACCGATACAAACAATAGGCCATCCCCTGGCTGATGATTTCCCTGTTCACAAACACGCCGTCCTTAAGATATACATAGGCGAGGAGCCTGTTATACCGGTCCTTACGGTCCAGGTCCGTTTCCAACCGCACTTTTTCGCCCTGCACCAACGCACGGTTGCACGCCAGGGCCTGATCGCCCAAGGGTTCGGCGGGATAGTGGTCATGGGCGATTTCAGGAGCGTTGATTCCAATATAGCGGACGTGGCGGCCGTCAGCCAGGATGATCGTGTCTCCATCCAGGACGCGTTCCACGCGGACGAATTCCCGTCCGCCAAAAGCGGTAAGGCTCCACAGGCATAAAGCTACGGCCGAAAGAGCCAGAATCCTTTTAATACGAATGGGGGCGGAGAAAGCCTTCATTGCACCCTCAAGGACGTCAGCGGCGCATGAACAACACATTGTTTTTAATAGTCAAGATAATATGCAGCGCCGCCATGATCTGGTTTTGCCGGATGTTCTTCCCCTACCCTGTCTGGATTCCCGTCTGTGCGGCTTTGGCCTGGGTGATTTTGTTTCGCGTCAAGCTGGATGCTGTTGATGACGACAAAATCCGGGCCAAGGACAGGCGTCGCGCCAAATCTGCAGAGCAAGAGTCCGACGACAAGCCCCATTGGGGAAAATTCAAATAAAACGACCTGAAGGGCTAATCCCCGGCCTGAGTCTCAATGGTGCGCAATTTTTCCAGAATCCGGGAGCCTTCGTGGACTGGCGTGGGCGCATAAATTTCTTCATGATACGGGAGGCCGGCCAGATTGTAATGCATGGCCCTTGGGGGCGCAACCGGGGGATCCTGGCCGGTGATGGCGGTCCACAAGGCGGAATCCGTCAAGTGGACGAAGCAGCGGCTCCTATTTTGGCGATCCCAGACGTCATAGCCAAAGGGATCCAGCTTGACGTTCTGGCCCAATAATCCGCCCAGGCCAAGGCCCATTTTTGCATGAAAGGGCGCCTGCTCCTCGTTGACCCCGGTCATCACTTCAAACTCATCGGGGCTTTTTGAAAAGCGCTCGAACGCTTCCGCTTTCATGGGATAAGCGCAAACCTGGACGCCGCCGTACTTAGGATTGCCGGCCAATTGTTCTTCGGCGGTGCTTCCCAGGCCCAAAGGCATGGCGATGAATTGCCTCACCACGCCCCTGCCCACGCAATAGCCGCTGATTTCCTCCTGAGGGGGGGAAACCGCGTAGTCCTGGGGATGCGGCGTCAAATCGTTGGTCCATGCATCGCCCGTGAGAGCGTTGATTTTGCCGGCCGCCAGTTTGACGGCGAAAGGGTACCTTGTTTTGCCGGGATCAAACTGCACCAAAAGGGCTTCGGACTGATACATGGGAAGCATGACGCCGCCCCATTCCAGCCATTGGGCGGGCACGGAGCTTTCGTAGTCGTCCACGTGGACCATGGGAAAGGCGCCCAATCGGGGAGGGTTGGGATAGGCGGCGCCGTCGTCGGGAATTCGCAGGGTGCGGATAAAAGAAATTCCCAGTTTAGCGCAGGGATGAACCTGAGGAAACGAAAAGCATAGGGAATCGTTCATGAGCTCGATCATGGTCATACTCCCTTCTACCAATTGCCGTCGCGCACCTCCCTGATAATTCTGAGGACGGCGTTATCCGGCATGTCTTTCAGGTCCCGGATCAACTGGGCGAACAATGCCGGTCGTTTACGGATAACCTCTTGAATGTCCGAAGAAACTTTACCGGATAAAGCCAGCAGTACGTCTTTATCCTCCCCCAGGTCCTCGGCCAAAAGCACAATTTTGGCTTCAGACGGAGGGGGCTGTTCTCCTCTTTCCACCTTACTCAGGTAGGAAGGCTCCACCTGAATGCGCATGGCGACTTTTCGCAGGGAATAATTCTTGTCCTCTTGGTGAAGAGCAAGGCGTTTTTCCCGGACAAACTCTCCAAAAACATTTTCCTTGGAAATCATGAAAAAAATCTTCCGGAATGATTAAAATCCAACACGTTTTGGGGCTTGGCCTTTTGGCCTGACGTCAACGGGACCCCTTGATTCCGTGTTTTTGCAGCAGGTGATACAGCCTTGACCGGGACAGGCCGGAAATCTTGCAGGCGGCCCTGATGTCCCGATTGGTCAGGAGCATGAGGTCTTCCAGATATTTGGCTTCCGCCTCGGAGACCACGGCTTCCCTGTAATCCTTGAGGGACGGCAGTTCCTGGGGGTTTTCCCCCTGGAAACTTTTGGTCTTGCCGGCCGTGCTTTGACGCAAGGACTCCCGCGCCAGCTTCACCCTGATGTGGGTGGGCAGATGATTGGGGAATAACGTGGGCTCTTCGGCCGAGGCGATGAGGGTCCGCTCCAGAGCGTTGATCAATTCACGCACGTTGCCGGGCCATTCATAGGCGGCCAGGGCTTCCAGGAACTCCGGGGAGTATCCCTTGGCGCCCTTGCCGTATTTTTCGCAGAGCTTGCCCATATAAAATATGGTGAGGTCCTTGATGTCCTGAACCCGGCTGCGCAAAGGCGGCAGGTCGATGGTCAGGGTTTTCAAGCGGTACAGGAGGTCCTGGCGAAAGAGTTTGGCTTCGGCGAGCTCCTCCAGGTTCCGGTTGGTTGCAGCCACCAGGCGAAAGTTGCTGGTCACTTCCTTTTGGCTGCCCACGGGGCGAAACCTGCGCTCCTGCAACACCCTTAAAAAGGGCTTTTGCAAGGACAAGGGCAATTCGCCCACTTCGTCCAGGAACAAAGTGCCGCCGTCAGCCAGCTTCACCAGGCCGGGATGGGCCTTGTCCGCGCCGGTGAACGCCCCTTTTTCGTGGCCGAACAAAACGCTTTCCACCAGCGTGTCAGGCAAAGCCGCGCAGTCCACCACCACGAAGTCCTTGCCGGCCCGGTCGCTGTTGGCGTGAATGGCCGTGGCGAACAACTCCTTGCCTGTGCCGGTCTCGCCGGTCAGGAGCGTGGTTGCATCGCTGCTGGCCGCCTGGGCCAGAAGGTTCAAGGCGTTTTGCAACTGGGTGCTGTTTCCCACGATGCCTTCGGTCTTGATAAGAACCTTGGAGGAACTGCGCTTTTTCTCTTCCCTGTATTGGAGAGCCCGGGACAGGGGCAGCACGATTTCCTTTAGGGAAGGCGGCTTTGCAATATAGTCCCACGCGCCGGACTTGATGGCCAGTTCGGCGCCGTCCGGGTCGCCCTGCCCGGTGAAGATGATGACTTCCGGGCAATTGTCCAGGCCCCGGATCCTGGGCAGGGCGTCCAGGCCGTTGCCGTCAGGCAGGCCTACGTCCAAAAACACTACATCGTAGCTCCCCGAAGCCGCTTTTTCGTATCCGTCTTTCAGGGTGTAGGCGCAAGTGTGATCGTGCCCCATCTGCTTGACGCGCCGGGACAGAATGTCACACAAGGCTTCATCGTCGTCGATAATCAGGATATTCGCCAATGTTTCCCCCCCTTAGCCCAAATGCTTGCTGATGAACCTTCTTTCGAATTCCACGGCCTGCCGATACTCCCTGAACTTCCGTTCCATGGCTCTGAATTCCGGTGTATGGACGCGTCTTCTTCCTCCGTTTTTTGCCAGCTTCGGAGGAAAAAGAGCATGCAGCAATTCATGGTACACTACGAATTCCACAAAATAGTCCGGTATTTCAGGACTGTCAAGAGAAGGATGAATTCTTATCAAACTTCTTTGAGCGGAAAAACTGCCGAATCGTATGGATCGGCGTTTGCCTTGGATTTTCCCGGGCTTGGACCAGGCAATCCTGATGCCTTTCAAGGGGATATCGTAGTCGGCTGTCACCTTTTTTAGCGCCTTTTCGAGGTCTTTAAATTTACCTTTGTAAACAATCGACTGCATTTCCGCGCGAGGCCGGGAAAAAAACTTTACAAGATCTTGTTTTTTTGATAAAAAGTTATCAATAATTTTATTATCGAATTCTTTGCCATCGACGAAAAAAGCCAGGGCCTCCATGGTCTTAAAATCGGCCGCCCGGAAGGCGTGTTGTAGTCGAAGCGCTTTAATCCCCTTGGCGTCCGTCCTGATGGAGATCACCGTGGACCGGTTGAACGTGTATATGATTCGGACGGGAGAATCTATCAAAGCCGTCAAAGCGCTGCGGAATTCCTGCTCCCCTTTGAGGTCAGCGAAAAACGCATCCTTTCGGCTTACGGAGTATTCAAAATCCTTTTGCAATGAGGGCCTGATCTTTCACGCAGTGAAGCTCTTATTACGTTACAATATGCAACACTATGGGGCGTTATAAACAGCAAGTTCTGTTAATTTGCGTTATTTGGAACAGTCTTGGTAACTTATAAGCAAAATATCAGGCTTATAACCATCATGCAAGACTTAAATACGCCTCAATATTTCGCCGGACGAACCGATAAGAATAGTGGCGCGGAACGTAGGTGCACAGCCGGTGAAGAACACCGTCTAAGAAACAATAAATTCGAAAAGAGAGTTCTATGGAAGAATTGGTAGTTGTTACAAACGGCGATTGGAGGTTCCTTTTGGAAGGAAAGGGAGCGGACATGGTGGTTTGGCCTTATTATAAGGACGAACCCGTTTATGTGGAAGCCAAACGCAATGGAGCCTTACAGAAAAACATCCATTACCGGAAGATTTTTCCCTATCCCAACAATTATTGGGAAAAGTCCACCAAAATTCTGGCTTGGTGCAAGCGCTTTGCAAAGACCAGAAAATTCCGGGACGGCGAAATCAAGGAGTTTGCCGAAGAGATGGCAATTAATCCATTAAGAGTATGAGATTAATTTGAGTTCAGGGATTGACGCTTTGTCTTAATCCCGGCTGAAAAATTGCGTTTTCAACCGTTAAAACGGCTGGGGACTCCTTTTTGTCAAATCTTCCAATTTCCGGCTGACGCGCAGTTTCAACGGGGTCGCAAACACAAAAAATCCTGTAGGCCAGGACCACTTTCCTCCCCAAAACCTGTTTCAATTAACTACCGTTCTGTCTTATTGGTAATAACGAAAAAATCACTGCTTTTCTTTCTTGCCTGCAGCCTTTTTACCATGAACGCCCAGTATGAGAGTCCAGACCAACAAGGGCCAGTGGAACCAAATTAACCCAGGAGTGGTTAAAAAATCCCCCCCCGCCAAAACGCCGTTCCCCACGCAAAAAAAAGTCAGGTGTTTGTAAAAGCTCATTTTTGCCTGCACGTTCTTTTCCGCCAGGGCGAATTTTCCTTCGTAGTCCATGATAGCTTTGGAGAGCCTTTCTTGTCATAGGGATAAACTTTTTGCGCCTACCTGCCGATAGGATAAGCAGAGCAAACCAGAACCGCGCCAAGACAGTATAGGATACTTGGCAGGGATATTGCAACCGCAGATATACAGTTTTAACTGTAACGAAAGGCTCTTTCGCCAGAATGAAGGGGAAGCAACATGGATTTTTTTAAGAAGCTGTTTAAGGAGAATCCCCAACCTACACAAGATATCACCCATCTGGGACGCGTGGTGGCCAACAAGATTGACAATCTTGTCATGGACGTATTCAACGCCCACCAGGGACGCCTATGCTTTGAACCCAACGGGTTTATTGTGCCAGCCGTTTGGGGAGGCCAGGAAAAAGGCGAACTCTCTCCGGTCCAGGAGGAGATTTATCAGAAAGTAGCGCCCGCCATCGATGAGATCATTGAACGGCTGAAATTGAAGAAAATGGATGAAAGCCAGGAATACGCCATAGGACTTATGCTGCGCTGGATATTGATTTCCAAGATCACCCACATGGTGGAATTGCGGAAAAAGAGGAGAATCGACAGCCTCAGCACTGCAAACGAGTCCGCTTACCGTCTGGACTCCATGGATCCCATGGGCACCTGCTAATTTTTTCCGGGCCCGGCCTATCTGCGGCTTTTCAGCGGCATTTTGGCCGGACCCGGCAAGTTGTTTTACAGAATCCCTCAAAAAATCACGCGCACACAGGCGGCAGGCGATCCGCCCAAGGACAGGCCTTTTCCAATTGGGCGGCCAGCCTGAACAGCGTGGCTTCGTCTCCGAACCGGCCCACAAAATGGGAGCCGATGGGTAAATTTTGCCCGTTCCAATACAGAGGAATCGACATGGCCGGCTGGCCCGTAGCGTTGAACTTGGCCGTATAGGGCGTGAACCTGCCCATGCGTTTCCAGGCCTCCATGGGATTTTCGCCCGAAGCGTCAAACTCTCCCAATTTAACGGGAGGCTCGCCCAGAGTGGGGGTCAAGAGTACGTCGCAACCCATAAAAAAGCGGGCCATTTCGCGGGAGAAGCGCTGGATGAGCGTGACGGCCCGCATATAGTCCGAGGCGGACTGCTTTTTCCCCATTTCATACATAGCCATGGTGAGGGGCTCGAAAAACTCCGTGGAAGGTTCGATCTTGGCCATGCCGGCAATGGCTCCCACGGTGTTGGCTGCATTGGATGTCCACAAGGTGTCAAAAGCCCTGAGCAAATCCAGGGGCTTGATTGTGGATTCCACCGAGGCTTCCTTAACTTCGTGGCCCAACTCCCGGCACAAATTGATGGTGTGCTCGACCGCCTTAATGCAGTCCGGATGCGGATCTTCTTCCAAATGAGTGGTTATGTCCACGGCGATGCGGAGTTTGCCGGGATTAGCCCCTAGTTCCTCCAAAAAAGGCCGGGCGTTGGGCGGCGCCCAGTAAGGATCGCCGATGTCAGGCCCGGAGGTGGCGTCCAGGATGGCTGCGCTGTCCCGCACGGACATGGTCAGGGCGTGCTCGGCGATGAGGCCCGAAAGCATGTCGCCGAAATCGGGCCCCGCCGGGTTTCTGGCGCGGGTGGGCTTGAGCCCGAACACGCCGCAGCACGAAGCCGGAATGCGGATGGATCCGCCCCCGTCGTTGCCATGGGCCGCGGCGATCATGCGGGAAGCCACGGCCGCGGCCGCGCCTCCTGAAGACCCGCCGGGAGTGCGTTCCAAATCCCAGGGATTATGGGTCGGGCCGAAGGCCAGGGGCTCGGTGGTGGGCAGCGCGCCGAACTCCGGGGTGTTTGTCTTGCCTACTATAATAAAGCCGGCCTTGCGCAGGCGCACCGTCAATTCGCTGTCATGATCCGGCTTGAAAACGCCTTTTAAAACCCTGTTGCCCAAAGCCATGGGCGCATCCTTGGCCATGGCCCCTATGTCTTTGAGCAAAAAAGGCACGCCGGTGAATGGGCCTTGGGGCAATTCGCCCTTGGCCTCCTCCCGGGCCTGTTCGTACATGGGCGTGATTACCGCATTAAGCTGGGGATTTAATCTTTCAATGCGGTCAATGGCGGCGTCCACCAACTCCAGGGGGGTGACTTCCTTTTTCCTGATCAATTCGGCCTGGGCCATTGCGTCCATAAATGCGATTTCCTTAAGATGGGGCATGTCGATCTCCTATCGGGTGAGGGGGTTTAACAGGCCGCGCATTGTCCGGGCTCCGCCGGCTTGGTCTGCAGAAAACAAAGCTGTTAAAGCCGTTTTTGATCCGTAAAACGATCCTGAAACTTCATGCCGGCCAAAATGGCCTTGGCTGCAGCCAAACGAATGGGTTCGGGCGGCCAGGGTATGGTCCTTCGATTGACGAAAAAAAAGTCGGTCAGGTCGGTCTTTTTCTCCAGGATTAGATCAGCGGCTGTGGCGCCGTTCAAATGGGTCAGGCTGACCCCATGGCCCATGCAGCCAAGGCTGTAGACAATGCGCTGATCCCCAACATACCCGATGGCGGGCGCCATGTCCACGGTTATGGATACCGGGCCTCCCCAGCGGTGAGTAAAATTTACTTTCTCCAAAGAGGGAAATGTTTTCTTAACGTCTGCTTCCAGGCCCGCGAATATGCCTGGATTCAAGTCGTTGTCCATGTCCGCGCCGTAAGTCAGGCCTATGTCCCGGCCTCCCATAAGAAGCCGGTTGTCCGCCGTAAGCCTGTAATAATGCACCATGTTTCTGGCGTCTTCGATTCCCTGGCGATTCTTCCAGCCAATGGGCTCCATCTGTTCCCGGGACAGAGGTTCGGTAAGGACGATGTAGGTCCACACAGGAGCTTGCTTCCATTTGATCTGGGGAACAAGGTGGGACCATGCATTGGTGGCCAAAACCACTTTGTCCGCCGAGACGGAGCCGTTTTGCGTCTTGAGGACCGCTCCTCCGGCAGTGCGTTCAAGCCCCAGGACCGGGGTGTTTTCATACACCTCCACGCCCAGGCTTTCCACCACGTCCTTTTCCCCCCAGGCCAGTTTGGCGGGATTCAGTATCCCGCATCGCGGCTCGGACCAGGCGCCAAGATACATGGGGCTGTTCACCTGTTCCCGGACCGCGTCCCGGTCAATCCATTCAATGCCCTCCAAACCCAGGGAATGGGCCAGTTCCACTTCATGCATGATTCGCTTTTTGTACGCCTGGGACGTGGCTGCGCGTAAAAATCCGGGATGCTCATAGTCGCAGTCAATGGAGTGCTCCGCAACCAGGTCCTTCAAAAGATCCACAGCCTGCTCCATGTAAAGGTGCGCCTCCCTGGCCTTGGATTTCCCAAAACGCAACGCGGTGAGGCCCATGGTCAGGCCGAACAGGGTCATGTTGAATCCTCCGTTCCTGCCGCTGGCGCCAAAGCCAATCACCTGAGACTCCAAAATGGCTACGCGCAGGTCAGGCTCGGCCTTTTTCAAATGCAGCGCCGTGGACAAGCCCGTAAACCCTCCGCCCACAATAGCGACATCCACCTTGATGTCGCCGGACAAGGAGCGGCCGGGGGCGTACTCCCGAGACGAAAGCCAATAACTTTTGGTGCGAAAATCTTCCTTTTTCATAACCTCCCCTCCTTTATTTCTTTGATTATCCGTCCAGTTGATCCATGAGCGAACGAACTATTTTGCGAATGCCTTCCTTTTCGTTGGGCGCCGGTTCTATCACCCACTGAAGGGCCAACCCCTCCACCACGGCCACCAGCAGATAGCCTTTTTCGTCAAAGGCGTAATCTGGGCCGCCAAAGCGGACCAGGGATTGCTCCCGATACACGCTCATCATTTGCTGCAAAGGCTTTTGCACCACCACGCTTTCAAACCCCATCTGAACCAGGTTGTAAAAAACCCGATTCAAGGGAACGTTGAAGATGAACTCCTCGCATAAAAAATCTGCGAAACGCTCGCCGAAATCCTCTAATCCTTGAATTTTTGAGAATTCCCCGGAAAACAAGGACTGGTACTTTTCAGCCAAATACTCCATAAGGCAGGCCACGATTTCGTCTTTGGATTTGAAATAATAATGGATGGCGCCCGGCGCCACGCCCGCCTGAACGGCGATTTCCTTGATGGTGACGGTCTCATGCCCTTTTTGAGATAAGCATTCATAAAGGGCCTCCACGATTTCAATCCGTTTGGCGGCTGCGTTGCTTTTTCGTCCCATGATATTTCTTTTCCAGTATTATTTGGTTGGTTGACCAAACAAATAAAACAGCCGGGCGCATCCCGTCAAGAAAAAAATTCAAAGAACAATATTTGTCGGGTTTGAAGTCCAACTGCGTTTTTGCGCGTATGAAGCGCTATTGCCGGACTTCGTAACCCGACCTACGATTTGTAAATGGAAAGGCCGTGTTCTTTAAGGAGAATGTCCGCTTGCCTAAGGACGGCGCCCACGGACCGGGGATTGGAAGAGCCGTGTTTGCATCCGCAGCCCATGCACTCCCTGTGGGCTCTGCCCGGGAACTGGTTGCAAGGCAGGACGGCGCCCTCTTTGTCCCTGCGGCGGGCGGAAGGATCTTTGCCCGGAATGAGAGAGGTGTTGGAAAGCCCATGGTAATACCAGTTGGTGAGAGTGCACCCTCCCCCTGTGTCCGGAGAGGGGCAGGAGCAAATGGTGTAGGGGGTGTCGATAATTTTCATGGAGGTGAACATGTTGCCCCTGGCAAGAAAGAAAATGTTGGCCATTTCCACGGCCAGGGTTTTGTGGATTTGATGGGCTTTGCGGTTTTTATGCATGCCTCGAATCCAGGACTGGGTGAATTTTTTCAGGACGGGCAAAAACTCCCACGCCGGATAGGTTTCCTCCAGGAGGGTATGGATGGAGTAGCGGGAATCGCCGGCCTTTCGATAGGCGATCAAACGCTCGAACAGTTGCCTGTACTTGTCGTCCGTGTTCGGGGCGCGGCCATGCATTCGCACAAGGTGTTCGTACCTGTTGACCAGCCTGTTTAAAAGCCTTTGGCTTTCCTTGGTTGAAGTAAGGGTGTAAATACGCCCCTTGGAGTCTTTAAAATCATTGGCTATCCCGGAGCTTCTGCAGACGCAATGCCCCATATAAACCAGGTCCGCCTCCAGCAAATCCTTCCACACTTCCTGAATAGGCATGACCCGCCCGTTCAGGATGAAATCCAGGGCGATATCCCGCACCTTGTGGATGATTTCCAGGGGCGCCTGGTCGGTCCACCATGCGCTTAAGGCGCCCAGTTCGTGAATCACTGGCATGGACGTGGCCCGATTCCATAAAAAGTAATCCCCTATCCTGCTTGCCATGCGCTGGGCCACGGGACGCTTGAGGCCCGGGCGATCCTCCGTCAACGCCGCCTTGAGCACATTAAGAATCACATGGTTTTTCCGAACATGATCCAATTGAGTCGGCAAGGGTTCAGGATTGGCCGACAACCTTAGATCTTTTACGTGGGCCGCCAAATGACCTAGCTCACGCAAGACGGCAGGCAGCTTTTCCTCCATTTCCACGGGAAGTTGAGGGTTGGAACAAAGGGAGTCGCCATGATCCATGCACATAAGAAGAGTTCCTGATGTCGTCTGGTTTGGGAAGGATGCAAGGCCCGAAAATCTTCATCCGCCGGGATAAAATTTTCCGCATGTAGAAATATCGATATCAAATAACTCGCCATCTGTAAAGAATTCTCGCCTCATCAACAAATCAAACGGGAAAAATCATGTTTCAGCCTCCTCTTTTCTTGATTTTTTGGAAGCGGAGAATTAGTCTGGAGGCACGACGCCATTGACAAGGTTATTATTTGGAACGCAGGGATAAAAGGCGGCCTGTGCGCCGAAGTCCCAAGGACGAAACCTTTTTATGATTGAGGAAAATGTGGCTAAAGACCCCAACAAACTGACAAAACGGCAGGAACAAGCCATGATTACCCATCGGCGCATTTACGAAACCGCATCCCAACTCATTGCGGAAAAAGGATTCGATAATGTGACGGTGGATGAAATCTGCAAGGCGGCCGGGGTGGCCAAAGGGGGGTTCTACCACCATTTTCCATCCAAAGACGACTTGGTCGTGGAGACCTACCGGCTTATCGACGGGCATTTCGTCAACTCCATGGACAGCGCGCCCCAGCCTTTGCCTGCCAAGGAAGGCATCCTGTGGGTCGCGGAGTTCATGGCGACCACGGCAATGTCCCGGGGCCACAGCTTTTGCCGCCAAATTTATCGAAGCCAGTTGGAAAAGGGCACGGATTTTTTTGTATCCCCGGAAAGGCCCTTTTATAAACAAATTAGAACCTTCATCACCCAAAGCCTGGAAAACGGGGAAATCGCCTCTCCCCTGCCCCCGGACGAACTCACAGCAATCATACTCCTCACCGCCCGCGGAGTGATTTACGACTGGTGTCTTCTGCGAGGCAGCTACAACATCGTCTCCTTCATGCAAAAGACCGTGGGCGCCATTCTGGACGGCATCTGGAAGAGCTGCTGACCGCCCCTGAAAAATTTATAACACCGTAATCCCGTGCAGGCGCCCTGCAAACTGCCTGTTTGCATGAAAAACGCTTGCGGTTTTGGCTGCAGAACAATTCTTTCTTGCCAGGAACAATGAGTTGTGTCATTTTCACAGACCGTAGTCTGTGAAACATTTCAAAAAGAATTCTGACTCACTTTTCAAGGCAGGGAGGAGGCCTCAATTATGTCCTTTGATTTTGGAAGAATACCGGGAAAAAAGAGCTTTGCGGACGATTACATCAGCACCATCCGCATGAACGTCGCCAAATACCCCAACAAGACGGCGGTTATATGCGGGGATCAGACGATGACCTGGACCGATGTCTGGGAAAACAGCAACCGGCTTGGCCACGCCCTTCTTGAGTTGGGCTTGAACAGGCATGACCGGGTTTTGATTCTGCTGCCCAATTGCCGGGAATACCCGGAAGTGGTCCTGGGCATTAACAAGGCCGCATGCGTGGCCACGGCCTGCAACTTCCGGCTGACCGCGCCGGAAGTGGCGTATCAGTTGAACGACTGCGGCGCCCGGGCCGTCATCTTGAAAAGCGCAGCGGAACTGGAGACGGTGCTGTCCGTCAAGGATCAGGTTCCGTCTCTGGAGCACGTCATCATGGTGGAAGACGGCGCTCTGGAGGGCGTATTCGATTATAAATCCCTCTTGGCGCAAGCCCCTGCGGAAGAACCCGGCGTGGAAACCGATCCCGGCGACGTGCATTTGCTCATGTACACCTCCGGCACCACGGGCAAGCCCAAGGCCGCGGCCCGGACCTATAAAAGCGACTATCACATGGCCAATGCAGTGATCCACGAATTGGGCCTTACCCCTGACGACGTGTATCTGGCGGCGGCGCCCATGTATGCGGCGGCCAGCATGGGATACACCTTTTCCACCATGATGAGCGCCGGGACATTGGCCATTCTGCCGGCTTTCATCCCGGACCAGATTTTTCCCGAGATTGAACGGGTCAAGGCCACTTGGATTTTCATGGTGCCCATCATGTACGAGTGGATGCTGAGCACGCCGGCGGACATCCTTGGCGCCAGCGACGTATCTTCGGTGCGCCACGTGGTGTCTTGCGGCGCTCCTTTGCATAACGCCACCGCAAAAAAGATGATCGACAGCTTTACCCAGGCCAAGGTTTCCAACTGGCTGGGCGCCTCGGAGTTCGGGTTCATCTCCCGCTATACCTACGAAAACGGCCCGGCGGGCGAAGGCTGCGTGGGCAGGCCGGTCTTTGACCTGGAACTGGCTGTGTTCGACGAAAACGGAAACCGGGCGGCCGTCAACGAACCTGGCGTGCTCTACGGCCGAGGCTACAGCATGTGGGAAGGCTATCTGAACAAGCCCGAAGCCACCAAAGAGGCGTTCCTGGATCATGAATGGGGAACCGTCGGCGACATCTGCCGCCAGGGCGAGGACGGCGATTTTTACATCGTGGACCGTAAGAACGACATGATTATCACCGGAGGCATGAACGTGTATCCCGTGGAGATCGAAAACGTGCTCATGGCCCACGAAGCCGTGGCCGACGTGGCCGTCATCGGGGTTCCCGACGATAAATGGGGCGAGGCGGTCAAGGCTCTGGTAGTCAAGGCACAGGGCTCGGAAATCTCAGAGGAAGACCTCATCGCCTATTGCAAGGAAAACATGGCCGGATTCAAAACGCCCAAGAGCGTGGAGTTCATCGATCAGGTGCCCAGATCCATGATCGGCAAGGCCCTGAAAGCCCAAATGCGTAAGAAGTACTGGGAAGGCCGGGATTCGGTGATTTAAGCTACGAACCCGTTCTGCTTTGTTCGGCCGGGCGCCTTTGGTGTGGGGCGCCCGGCCCCAGCAATCATTTGTTTTCATAAAAGAATGAAAGCTATGGACGAAGGCGCCAATAAAAGAGCAGACGCAAGGGCCTGTTGCTGCATGATGGCCTGGGGCGCCTCAGCACAGGGTGGCCCAGGCAAGGCGGTTTTTTGCATGGGTCCGATAGGACAAAAGGAACGACTTGGGAGAAATTGAAATTCCATCTATTTTGGACGAACGGCATATCTTTTCCAAAACCTACAAAAAGACAGCCTCGACAAACACCTTTCGGCCGCCGGATGTTATCCGTTTAGACAAGCATCCCAGGCCGCCCCTTTTGTTGCTGGCGCAACCCCGGCAGGATACTGCTGTGCCGGGGCCGCCCTGATAACGGACAGGCGCGGAAGCCTGTCACCAACTATTCTTGGCGCCGCCAACACCCACTTCCGAGGGCATGGGCTTGCTCCAATTCAAGGGCAAAGGGTAAAAGGGTAAAAGTGCAAAGGGTTATTTTTTGGTCCTGACGCAACGAAACCCGACACCGTATCCCCTGCCCGCCGGATCGTCCCTGCCGCCGCCCGCGCAACGGGCATTGAACTGACTGCCGACCCAGGAGCCGCCGCGCAGCACAGGCGTTTCATTTCCATCAAAGTCTTCCCTTGTATCATACCGGCTTCGAGTCCACTCCCACACATTGCCCGCCATGTCGTGGATTTTTTCAGGCGTTGCGCCTTGGGGAAAGACGCCTACGGCCGAGGTTTTTGCTATTTCTGTTTCACTGGTATTGCAGAAACCGTCCTGCCATTTCCCCCAGGGGTATTCCCTCTTTTCCCTGCCTGCGGCGGCCGTCTCCCACTGCTGTTGCGTGGGCAGGGAGTAGAGGAATCCGTCGTTTCGGGATATTGTCAGCCATTTGCAAAAAGCGGCCGCCTCATACCAGCAAACCCCAACCACGGGCTGGTTGGGGCAATTGAACTGCCTGTCCTCCCAAAGTCGGGGCTGCTTTTCTTTTTCTTCGTTCAGCCACAACCGGCCCTGCTTTGTCCAATATTTGCGTTCAGCATATCCTCTGTCCTTCATGAACTTTTTGTACCATTGGTTTGCAACCGGATATTGGGATATTTCAAATTCCTCCAATTCCACTTGACCGTCTTTAAAACGGTACGTCCCGCCTGGAATTCTGACAAAGGCCTCCAAGTCCCTCCTGTCCCCCAGGCGGCCCAGGATTTCCCCGGCGTCGGCTCTGGGAACAGGCTCCAGGGTACGGGATGCAATGGCTTTGCGCATTTTTTCCGTTGCAAGGTCCGTAAGATCAACGGTCCGGGCTTTGGGGTGCATGTCCTTCAAGGCCCTGGCCGCCAGTCGCCACTTATGAAAAGGCTCCCGGTCCGCGCCTTCCAGAATATTCTTTACAATGGCGTGGGACCACTTCCGGTTGTCTTCGCTCAAGAGGCCGATGAACAATTCCACGGCTTCCTTGTACCACTCGTCATTCAGGAAAGGCTGGATCGCCTTCCAATAATCCAGGCTATTGGCTTTCAACCAATGGGCGCATAAAAACTCCTGAAAGGTCAGGTGGGCGAATCCATAGGCGCCGTTATCCCTTTTCAGCAGGCCGCAGCGGGGTTCGATGCGATGGAATTCCGCCTCCAGGCGCCGCCTGTATTTTGTTTCTGCTTCTTTCTCTAGTGCTGGAAACGCCTGGGCCAGCAAATTCAATGCAAAAGTTTGATCCTCGGCTTTTGCATGCTTTTCATGCATCTTCCAGGCAAAGGCGCTTAAAAAGTCCATGACCGGCCCAGGATCATCAAAACGGCGGGCCAGTAGATTGTCCACGAATTTTTTATAGAGTTCCGCCCGTTGGCCGGGAAGCTCCTTGTCATTATAATACAGCAGGCAGATGGCCGTGAGCATTAACGGGCTTTGGGTGAGCTCCGAAATGGATTCATGATCCCGGATGCCTGCAATAAGGTCCTGGGCCGTGCGCGCCCCCATGCCCGAGGCCTTTAGATTGACAAAGGCGAACCACTTCTGGATGAACTCCTGAATTTGCTCCCAATTCAAAGGTTCTATTTGAACATGATACCGCCGAAACGGATTGAGGGCCTCGCCCCTTAAACCGTGAGGGCGGCCGGACCAGACCAGTTTGATCCCCGGATGGGTATGGGAAAAGTTGCTGAACGCCTCTATAACCGGTTTGCGGGATGCTTCCGGAATTTCGTCCAATCCGTCCAAAAGAAAGACCGCCTTGCCCGCTGCCGAGAATTGTTCGATGACCGAATAATCCAGGACCTTTTCCATGTGGGAAAAATAATGCTCCAGAATGGCTTGGACGGACAAAGGCTCTGCGGGGTCGCACTTTTGGAGGAACGTAGACAATCGGGTCAAAAAAACAAGCACGGGCAGCCGCCCGCACAAGTCCCGGAACCAAGGATAGGGGCACTCCTCATTGGCCATGCAATAGGCCGCGTGCTTGAACAGGGTGGTCTTGCCCGAACCGGGCTGGCCTTCCAAAAGCATGTGGGGCATAGCTGAAACAAGTTTTTCCACTGCCCAATATCGTTTTGTAATTTTTCCAAGTGTATCCGCGATAAATTCCGGTTCCATCTTGCGCTGATCAAACGTTTCATCTCTTTCTATTTCATCACCCTGCTTTTCCGTTATGTATTTTGGAGTCTGGCAGAATAGCGGGATAAAAATATCCATCAATTCGATGGGGACGGCATCGCCGTCCGCCTGCAGGCGGTCCGCGTCCACATAAACGCATTTATCTTTGATCCAGGCGAGATAAGATTGGGGTATTTCCAGTGCATGGGCCGGGCAGGCCGGTTCGGGGGCGTCCTTTTCCCAAAAAGGAACGTCAAAATTTTTTTTGCCGTCATCGCCCGTATCGGCGTCCAGGGACCATATTCCCCGTTCCGAAACGTACTTCCTGAAATCCAGGCGCACTTTTTTGCTTCCCCAATCCAGGGTGATGTATTGAAACCGGTTGGGAAATTGAGTGGAATAATAGGCGGCCCCAGCCTGAAAACTGAAAAGCTGGCCGTCATAGGTATTGGCAAAGCTTCCGTCCGCTTCATGCAAATGCCCGCTCAGGACGAAAAACTGGTTCAGGCGGTTGATGCACAACCGGCTGTCCCTGGACCACAGCCACGACAAGGGATGATGGAACAGGCAGATGTTGGCGTCCGCGGGGCCTTTTTCTTCCAAGGCTTTCATGGCCTGCTCCATTTGATAGCGGCCGACGGCGATTTGGAACCTGTCCTCCTGATCCTCGGGCAGTTGCCGGCACATCCAGGCGGAATTCAGGCCGACCAAGCCTACCTTCCCGCCATTTTTGATTTCATGGATGTTCGCAAAGGGAGCAAGATCCATTTCCACAGGCTCCAGATGCGGGCAAAGCTCTCCGGCAAAGGTAAAATATTCCCGCATGCCCTTTAACAGATCATCCCGGTAATGCATCAACTCCTCGTCCAACTTTTGCATGTCGTCATATCGGGGAATGTCGCCGGGGCGGTACTTCTTCCGGTTGACGTCGTGGTTTCCGGGGACGATGTATAGGCTCTTGTAAGACAAGCCGACGGCGTCCAACAATTCTTTGAAAAAATCTTTCGCCAGGGCGTATTCTTCCTTTACCCCCTTAAAGGCGATGTCGCCCGTCACGGCGATGATCTCAGGCGCCAGGCCCTCTTCCGCATCCTCCTTCACCCTTTTAATCAGGGGATCGAGAACCACGGAGCGGTCAAAGGTCTTGGCTTTGCTGCTTTCAATATGCAAGTCGGAAATATGAAGAATGGTGAAATCGTCGGGCATGATGGAATCTCCAAAAGTCTGCATTTTTTTTACAATACGTATTCGAATGAAGGATGGAACTGCGATTTTTATACAAGAGGTTATGCCATGTGACAACCATTTTCATGCTGACATTAAGCGGCGCAATGGTCCGTAAAGAATTTTTTAGTCAAAAGCCGTGCAAAATCCTTCCCCGGCCCGCACTGGCAATGTGAGAGCGTTTGTGTTAGCTTTCCGGATCAATTCGTACGTCCGGATACCGGACATTTTTTTTGTTCTGAGGAATTGCCGGAGGAATTCTTTTTCATGCGAATAGCAGTATACGGCAAGGGAGGGATTGGAAAATCCACCTTGAGCGCGAACCTGGCGGCGGCGCTGGCCCAGGATGACAAGCGGGTGCTGCAGATCGGGTGCGACCCCAAACAGGATTCCACCAGGCTGCTGTTGGGCGGAACCCATCCAAGGCCTGTGCTGGAGTATCTGCGGGAGACGCGGCGGGAAGAGCAGCAATTGGCCGACATTCTCCATAGGGGCTGGAAAGGCGTCCACTGCGTGGAAGCGGGCGGCCCGGAGCCGGGCGTGGGCTGCGCCGGCCGCGGCATCCTGAGCGCCTTTGCCATCCTGGAAAACCTGGGCTGCGCCTGGAGCGACTACGACGCCATCATCTACGACGTATTGGGCGACGTGGTGTGCGGAGGGTTTTCCGTGCCCTTGCGCAAAGGCTACGCCCAAACCGTGCTTGTGGCAACCTCCGAGGAATTCATGTCCCTTTACGCCGCCAACAACATCCTCCGGGGCGTTTGCAACATGGAGCAAGGCGAGCCCCGGGCCGTGGGACTGGTGGTAAACCGCCGGGAGCGGGAGGGGGACATCGAGGACGTGCGCCGCTTCGCCCAAGCCGTAGGAGCGCCTATTCTTGCGGTGATTCCCCGCAGCCGGGCTTTTCATGACGCGGAAAGCCAGGCGCAAACCCTGGCGGAAGCCTGTCCCGAAAGTCCGGAAGCCGAAATCATCCGCAATCTTGCACAGGCTGTGTTTCAGGCGAAACCCTGCCTGCCCCGGCCTTTGGAGGACAGCGCCCTGGAGAAACTGCTGCTGGGGCGGAATTCCAAGCCCGCCGCTTTTTCCGGAACGGATAAAGCCTCGCAAAACCTATTAACGCCTTTGACGCCAGGGCACGCCTCCTCGCAGAATCGCCAGGGCGCTTCCCGGTTTTTATCCAAAAGCCTGCTGGCCCGGGAGCCTTTGCACGGCTGCGCCTTTACCGGCGCCGTAAACACGCTCACGCAAATTCGCGACGCCGTGACCCTGGCTCACGGCCCCAAAAGCTGCAGCCATATTGCGGCCAGCACTATGCTATCCAGCGGCATGGCCTCGTTACGCAGCCGGGGCGTACGGATCCCCGAACAATTGAATCCGGTTTTGATCGGCACGGAAATGTCCGACGACGCCATGATTCACGGGGGCATGGACGCTTTTCGCGCCGGTCTGGGCAAAGCCCTGGCCATGGAGCCGGAAGCGATTTTCGTCACGACCACGTGCCCGGCGGGAGTGATCGGCGACGACGTGGACCAGGCATTGCCCGCCAAGGATGCATCAACGCCCCAGATCCTGCGAGTAACCACGGACGGCGACATTGAGGGCGACTATCTGCAGGGCGTTATCAACGCCTGTCTGGAAGGCGCGGGCGGGCTTATCGATCCGAAAATTCAGCCCGACGAAAATTGCGTGAATATTGTGGCGGAGAAAAACATCGCCCTGAACGCCGAGTCCAATTTTCGGGAAATGGAACGCCTGCTGTCCATGCTGGGATTGCGGGTGAACTGCCGGTTTGTACGCCAATGTTCGGTGCGGCAATTGCGGGAATTGCTTCGGGCGCCGCTCCAGCTTCCCGCTTACCTCGACCACCTGGGGCGCGTGCTCCAGGATTTTCTCACAGGCAAGTTCGGCTGCACATTCACACAAAATCCCTTTCCCTCCGGCTTTCACGAGACGGAGCGGTGGCTGCGGGAAATCGCCGATTTTTTCGACCGGGGAAGCCTTGCCGAGCAGGCCTTTGACGCCTTGCGCGGGGAATACCTCCAGGCCATCGACGATTTGCGTCCGCACCTGGCGGGAAAACGCCTGATGCTGGTGACGTATATTCACGACGTGGACTGGATTCTGGAAACGGCTTTTGACCTGGACATGGAAGTCGTCAAGGTGGGCATCCTGAACTACACCCAGGACAACCGCTATCGCACGCGCTATAAGGATCGGCTGACGGTTGATGTGGGATACGATCCCCAAAGGCGGGCCGATGACATCATGAAACTGAAGCCGGACTTGTTTTTAGGCAACTACCAGCCCTCCGGGCTGCCGGAGACCACCCATTATGATACGGTCCCCCTATGCCCTAACACGGGCCATTTGGGAGGCCTGGCCCTGGCCCAGCGCTGGCGGCGATTGATTAATGCTCCGTTGCAGGAGGGCTGGCGCAAGGACGAAGCCAGGCTTATGAGGGCTGAAGGAGTGAATCAGGGAGGCGCCTTATGAAACAAGCAAACGCCTGTCTGCCTCCTGACAGCCTGACCGGCGCCATTATGGCTATGGAAGGCATTCGCGACGCGGCCGTGCTGCTTAACGGCCCCACGGGCTGCAAATTCTATCACGGCGCCATTGTGGAAGGGCAATTGCCGCGGGAAAGCTCCTTCGACCCCTTGCAGTTTCTCGAAGAGTTTTATTTTGGACAGCCGCGGGTTCCAGCCACCTACCTGGACGGCGACGACTACGTGTTCGGCGCTTCGGCCAAGCTGGAACGCATCCTGCCGACCGTCGCCGCCAAAGGCCATTCATTGATTGCGGTGGTCAATTCCCCGGGCGCGGCCCTGATCGGGGACGATTTGAACCGGTTCATCCAGGCGGCCAACCTGGACATCCCTTGCGTCGCCGTGGAATCCACGGGGTATTCCGGAACCATGGAGGAAGGCTTCCAGGAAGCTGTCATCCAGACTTTACGGACCTTGAAGCCTCAGCAGAAAAAATCTTTGGAGCGCACCGTAAACCTTCTGGGGATTTCCATCTTCCAAAAGCATTGGGAAGGAAACATTGCGGAGCTGACCCGGCTTCTCGCCCTATGCGGTGTAAACGTTGGTGCGGTTGTGTGCGCGGGATCGAGCTTCGAGGAAATCATGGCGATGGGAAACTCGCAATGCAATGTGATGGTGCATGAGGAATTGGGAGGCCGCATTGCAGAGTGGTGCGAATCCCGTCTGGGCCTTCCGACCATGCGTCCCATAAACGGCGCCCCCATAGGGTTTGACCGGACCGAAGAATGGGTGCGGGGAGTCTGCCGGGCCGTAGGCGTCTCGCCGCAACCGGCCATTGAAGCCATAGACCAGGCCCGCATCCGCGGGGTGACCTACATCCAAAGGCTGAACTCCCTCACGGGGCTTCCCAAGGGCGCGACATTCGCGGTCAGAGCGCCGGTTTCCATTGCCCTGCCCCTCACCCAATGGCTGCACGATTATCTGGGAATGGCGCCTGCTGCGGTTGACCTGACCGACGCCGACTCCCCGCTCATGCCTGAAATGAAAGAGGTCCTGAACCGGGCCGGCGCCCTGGACGCTCTGGGCGTTACGGATTTTTCCGGCGTGGATATGGTTTTTGCGGACGGGGCTTCGCTGGCTCAAATTCCCAACCCGGAAGGCATGATGACAGGCGTTGAAATCGCCCTGCCTACCATGGGATATATAGACGTGGTGCACAAATGCCTTTTAGGCGCCCAGGGAACTCTGCACCTGATTGAATGGATTGTAAACGCCCTGAGGGATTGTTGAATCCCTTCCGTTTGCTATTTTCCCATTTTAAATAAGGCGAAGAGTTCCTTTTCGGTTTTGACCATGGCGGCCAGATGAGCGGCGTCCAGGATGTCTCCGTCGGTGTAGCCGAAGGCGCGGAGGGGTTCCAGGTCGCGGGGTTTAATGGATTTGGGGGATTTGAGGCTTTTAATCGCAAAAAGCAGCATGGCTTTTTCGTTTTCCGGCAACGGGGTTTCCTTGAAATCTTTAAGGGGCATATTGGCCCATTTATCCAAAAGGCCTTCCTTGGTTTTTAGCAGCCTCAGATTGAAAATCTTGCAGGGCTCGAATTTGAGGGCGTGTGCGGCCATAAGGCGTATGAAACAAACGAGCTTAAAGGAAAACTTGGAATGGCTTAGATAATAGTCCTCCAGGCCCCGCCTGGCTTTCATGAGCCCCACGCTGGAAGAAAACATGCGATAGTGCTCCGGAACCTCAATCATAGAGGTAAGGAAATGGAGATATTCCTTCTCCAGTTCGCCCTGGGCGTCTTGGATGTCCACGGCATCAATTAACGGCATGCCCCCCTCCCCTTTCTTATTCACGACGGATACAGCATGGCCTGGACTTCGTCCGTGTAGGCGTCAGCGTCGTCATCCCGGTAGATGAACAAGGGCCTTTCCACGGTAATCTGAGGACCGGCGCCTTTGACCGCCTCCACCAGCACCAGACGGGCCGGGGATAGTGTATTGGAATGCACCGCCCGCATACGCTTGGGCTCCAGGCTGTTTTTCGTCAGGCAATGGATTAACTCGGCCGTTCGGGTCGCAGGATAAACCACGGCGAACCGCCCCCCCTTGCCCAACAAACGGGCGGCGGCGCCCGCCGTATCCTCCAGGTTGGCCAGGATTTCGTGCCTGGCCGCCGCTTTTTGGGAGTCAGGATTGATCCTGCCTGACCCCAGGCGGCGATAGGGCGGATTGCTCACCACATAATCAATATTTTTGGAAAGGCCCTGGATGGGCGATTTTTTCAAGTCATGGCGTATAACGCTTATCCGGTCTTGCAGGCCGTTTTCCCGGACATTGCGTTCCGCAAGGCCGGCCAGGGAATCCTGGATTTCCACCCCATAGACTTTGATATCCGGATAAAGGCTTGTCAGAATCAAGGGGATGACTCCCGCGCCCGTCCCCAGGTCCACGATTAAGGAATCTTTTCCGCACTGGACGAAATGAGGCAAAAGCACGGCGTCCAAAGAAAACCGGTACCCGTTTTTTTCCTGAAATATACGGATTTTTCCGCCAAGGATGGAGTCGTTGGTCAGATTGTCCCGGCCCGGGGCGTTTTCGTCAACCATTTTTACGGGCCTTTTTGGAAGACGTCTTCTTGCGGGTGGATCCTGTCTTGAAACGGATTTCCGTGACCAGCCTGGCGCCAATGAGAGCGTTGATCCTCTCCATGATCAAGCGCTTTTCGTACTCCAATTGCTGGCTCCAGGGGGCGCTGGAAACCTTGACCATGAGCATGCCCTGCTTGAAGGATTCGGGCTGGGCGTTTTTGGCCGTGTCCGGGTCCACGCATTGGCTCCATACGGCGAAGATCTTGTCGATTTCAGGATTCAACTTGTTGTCCGTCGCGCTCAGGATGCGTTCCAGGATTGCGGACAACTCTTCGGGGATCTTTTTGACTTTTCGTTTCTCTGCCATATCTTGTTATGAATATGAACCGTGTGTTCTGTCAAGAGAAGACATGTTTTTCGCCGGGATTTCCGTGTGAGTTCCGGTCCGGTTTTCCTTGACCCCTGGGGGTAATTTCCCTATAAGTTGTTTACATCTTCCAAACACTTGCAAAAACGAGGAGTTAATATGGCTTGGGACTGGGAAAAACTGAAAGAACAGCAAAACAAGCGCAAACCGCAACCGCCCCCGCCTCCCGGACAGGGCGGCGGAGGCGGTGGACCGGAGCCTCCCAACTGGGAGGAGATCCTGGACAAATTCAAAGGGACCAAACTGCCGGACATGTGGTGGCTGATCGTCATTCTGGCGGTTATCGTGGGCGTGGCCGCCAGCAGCATGTATACGGTTGGGACCAATGAAGAGGCCGTGGTTCAGCGCTTTGGCGAACATGTGAGAACCACAGGCCCCGGCCTGAACTTCAAATTTCCCTTCAACATTGAAACCGTCAGGCTTGTTCCCGTGGACCGGCGCGAGACCGCCAAGTTCGGAATTGACGAGACGCCGGATAGAGACAGCTCCCGCTTTCAAGGACGGGAATCGGACACGGCCAGCGTGTCGTTAATGCTGACCGGCGATCTGAACGTGGCCCTGGTCCCCTGGAGCGTCCAGTACAGGATCAAGGACTCGTACAATTATTGCTTTAAGGTCGCCAATCCGGAAAGCACCCTGGAGGACCTGTCCGAAGCCACCATGCGCCTTGTGGTGGGGGACAGCAGCGTGGATGAAGTTTTGACGGAGCGCAGCACGATAGCACAGGAATTCAAAACCTTGCTGCAAAAGGAACTGGATGAAGCGGAAACCGGCCTGGAAGTGACTGCGGTCAACCTGGAAAAAACCATGGTGCCCTTGCCGGTCCAGCCTTCTTACAATGAAGAAAACCGGGCCGACCAGGAAAGGGAAAAAATCATCCTGCAGGCCAGGGAGGAATACAACAAAGCCATTCCCGCCGCCAGGGGCGAGGCCGAACGGATCATACGGTCTGCGGAAGGCTATGAACTGGATCGGGTCAACAGTGCAGAGGGCGATGCCAACCGCTTTTTAAGCCTTTATGAAGAATACAAGAAGGCCCCGGAGGTGACGCGCAGACGTTTGTACCTGGAGGCTATCGGGGAAGTCCTGCCCGGCATGGGGGACAAGTATATCGTGGATTCGGACCAGAAAAACCTGCTTCCTTTCCTGAACCTTTCCGATCAAAAGGAGGCGATAAAATAATGAAACAAGTCATTGTCGTTATACTCATAATCGCCGCCGTGGTCGTTTATAGCTGCGCCTATACCGTAGATGAAACCGAGCAGGTGATTATCACCTGGTTCGGGCGTCCCGTTGGCGACACCATTACGGATCCGGGAATTCACTTCAAACTGCCCTGGCCTTTGCACCAAGCCGTGCATTTCCCCAAAAACCTGCAGGAATGGGACGGGGATGCGGACAAAATCAACACGGACGACAAAAAGCTCCTTTGGGTGGATACTTTCGCCCGCTGGAAGATCATCGATCCTCTGAAATTCTACAAGTTGACCAACGTGCAGGGTTTGAGCGACAAAGCCAGGATCGATAAGGCCAAAATAAAAATTTCGGAAATCATCAACGCCAAGGTTAGGGATGAAATAACCAATAATTCCTTGATCGAAACCGTGCGCATGACCAATCGGAAAATTATGGTGGCCAGCCAAACCGCCGCGGATCAGGAAAAGGCGGCGTACAAGGAAAGCGCCGAAACCGGCGACGACGCGATTTCCGTAGTTTTTGAAGACGCCCGGTCTCTGGGCGAGGTGAAGCTGGGCCGGTCGGAAGTCATGCGCCGCGTCAAGGATCAAGTCAATGTGGATCTGGCGGATTTCGGCATTGAAGTGTTGGACGTCAAAATCAAGCGGGTCAATTACACCAAGGACGTGCGTGATGAAGCCTATCAACGGATGATCGCCGAACGTAAGCAAAAGGCGGAAAAAATCCGGTCCGAGGGCCGGGGCAGCGCAAACCGCATCAAGGGCGACATGGAAAAGGAGCTGCAGCGCATCAATTCCGAGGCTTACAAGACGGCTCAGGAAATCAAGGGCCGGGCCGACGCGAAAGCCACGGCCATTTACGCCAAGGCCTACGGCGAGGATCCGGAATTTTATTCCTTTATGAAAACCCTGGATACCTATAAAGTAACCTTGAAGAAGGACAGCAGCATCGTGCTATCCACGGATTCGGAATTCCTCAAGTACTTTAAAGGATCCGGGGAATAGGCCCACCCGGCCTATACCGGAAACGACTCAAGGCGCTTCGCCAAATGCGGCGGAGCGCCTTTTTTTTTGTGCGTTAGTTGCGGTTTATGCTTCGCGCTCCCTGTACGGGTTGATGCTCAGCACCGGCACAGGGCAGGTCTTGACGACTTTTTCAGCCACACTGCCGAAAAAGACTTTTTCCAGTCCCTTGCGGCCGTGGGTTCCCACGATCACCAGGTCCATTTTTTCCTTATTCACGTAGTTCACGATTTCTTCGGAGGCGTCGCCCAGGACCACGGAGGCCTTTACCGTGGGCAGCGAGGAAAAATTCTCGGCGGTGAACTCCTCCAAACGCTTTTCGGCGCCGGCGATCATTTCCTGCTCCAGCTTGCTGATGGAAAGATCCGGCACGTACAAGGCCGTAAAATGCTCCAAAACGCGAACCACGAAAAGCAGGTGGACTTCCGCCTCGTGCTTCGTGGCCATTTCAATAATAAACGGGGCCATTTTCGGGGACACGTCGGACAAGTCAATAGGACACAGGATTTTCTTGAACATAAGCACTCTCCTTATCTAAATATAACGCCGCGTTAGATTTGAACCTTCCACATGTGTTCTCCCGGTCCGAGCAGGCATCGCCCTCTCGGATGATTTGATTATATCCCTCTTATTAATCTTTCTTCAACTTATAATATGGACCCTGCTGATATAAAATCAAGGCGGCCAGGCCGGTCTTGGATATTTTTCTTGACTAATTGCGTCAAGTAAGCGAATTTCAGGGATGTTCACTTATTGAACACAGAGGCGCCAAGGCCTTGTCTTTGTTAACCTCAATGAATTGCAGACCATGGACACCCAGGACATACGGACCTTAAAAATTCTGGAGGAGATCGAAAACGGACAGGCGCCCAGCCAAAGGGACCTTGCCGGCAAGCTGGACGTCTCTTTAGGGCTGGTCAACTCCTTTATCAAACGGCTGACTCAAAAGGGGTATTTTAAGGTCACGACGATTCCCAGAAATCGGGTGAAGTACATTCTCACGCCCAAGGGAGCGGCGGAAAAAGCCCGCCTGACCTACGAATTCATCCAGTATTCCTTTACCTTTTACAAAAGAGTCCGGGAAAACACGGGAAAATTTTTCAAGGAACTGGAAGCCCGGGGAGTAAAGACCGCGGCCTTTTGCGGCGCCGGGGAACTGGCGGAAATCGCTTACGTCTCTTTGCAGGAGACTTCCATTTCCCTGGTTTGCATAATAGACGACCAATGCTCTAAAAGCCGCGTTTTGGGCGTACCGGTCAGGCCGCTCGGCCAGGCTGAATCCTTGGGATGCGAACATTACCTGATCACTGCGCCTGAATCCGCTTCCAAAATCAGGGGGTTTTTGGAAGACGCCGGCATTGCCGCGGACAAGATTTCCCTTGTGAATTCCTCAGGCAGAATCGTATAATTCAACCGACCCTTAATGGAAAACTCCGGCCATGGAAGAGTTTGAAAACAAAGCGTTCATCATTGAGTTCTGGGAGTTCTTGAAGGTTCGCAAACGCTACTGGCTGCTGCCGATCGTCATTGTCTTGGCTTTCTTGGGTGTGTTGATCTTTTTTGCCGAAAGCAGTTCCGTGGCGCCTTTTATTTATCCCATGTTCTGATTTGGATGTTATTGGCGGCCAATGCTAACGAATAAACGACCATAGAGTTAGGGAATCAAGTATTCTTCACATATTCAAGAGAGTGCACAGTAGGCTATGAGGCATCAAACATCAAAGCCGACGTCTCAAAAACTCCCTCTCCCTTGACGGGGGGGTTGGGGTGGGGGTGATATTGTACATTATTCCAGATAGTTTCCCCCCCATCCTGTCCTTCCCCCGCCAGGGGGTAAGGGACCATGACTCTCGGGCTCTGATATATAGGTAGATCTGAGCCGCAGATATAAGCACTTGATTTCAAAGCATTACTTCCAATCCCGTTGAGCCCCAAACTTTTCCCGAAACCGAGTCGGCCGGGGCGCGTTTGGTCTGTTGCAGCAAGCCTTTGGATCAGGATTCCTGCGGCGCTGATGACGCAGGATCTTCCGGCATCGGAGATTGAGAGCTTTCGGCCGAAGGAGACTCCGGCTGTTGCGCCCCCTGGGCTTCCCTTTCAAGCCTGCGCAAATGATAAATATCGCTCACTGCAAAGGCGGCGGAGGCTCTTTTTAAAAACTCGTCGCTAAAATCCTCATTCAACGAGTAAAAGGACTCTCCACCAATGACTTCTTCCCGAAAAGGAGGCGTCTCCCCAAAAAAGAGGTGTTCGCCCTCGTAGCTTTCAAAATAGGTGATGGAATAAAAAGTCCTGCGGCCTGCCTTCCTGAAAAGGATGAGCTCTATACATGCGCCGGGCGTTTTATAGCCCTGCTCTTCAAGGTATTTGATCTTTTTTTCGTCGCATGGGGGGCCGGAATAAGCCACAACAAAATCATGACTATGGCCGAACATTTGCGTGCTGCCGGCCATCAGGGCGTTTTCGAAGCTGTTTAAAGAGTTGGTTCTAACCTCCCAGTTGGAGTTGGCAGGCAACATGCTCAGTTCCACCAAAACGCCCCGTTCCATATAATTATCGGAATCCCCGTATACCCCGGAGTCGGCAAACACCCACCAAGGACTGTTAACGCAGGTGAAAGAACTCATGGAGTTTGCGCTAATCGCCGTGCTGTTTTCCTGCTTTCCGGCTATGAAGGGAATCTCCGGGTCCACCGCCACAACAAGGTTGGGGTTAAAATGGCAGTAAAGGACATTATCCAGGACGTATCTCGCCGACTTGGAACTTTGACATGAGGTTGTCATGACAAGACATAAAATAGCAAAGAGCAAATATTTTTTCATACCATTCCTCCAAGAGAATGAAACCTCATCATCCATCTTCGCCGCCTGAAGAGCATAGGCTCGTCAAGAAAGAGCCCTCCCGCTGGAGCCTTTTATGCTTCTTCCGACGAAGGGGGCGCGAAATCCCCGGAGGAAGGCGGCGGAGGGGGATCCACGGAAGGAACTTCAGGCTCCTGCGGCAGGGGCCTGGCGGCGTCCTCCAGATTAAGCGGAAGAATTTCGTAGGCTTTTTTCATCCTTTTCACAAACTCCGTCATATATTTGCTGTTCCACGCATCCCTTTGATCAAGCGCTCTTTCTTTATTAAAAAAGGCGGCGTTATCCTCCATGCTTTCAAAGTAAGTCACGGAGTACATGGACGTCCTGCTGAGTTTGCAAATCAGAACATGCATGACGCAAGGATAAGGCAGCTTATAGCCGGCCTTTTCCAGGATTGAGTTTTGGGTTTTGGTGAAAGGCCACGAAGGCGCGATGAGCGCCCAGTTATAATTCTTGCCGAGAATTTCCTCGCTGCCCTGGTGCAGTTTGTTTCGATAGCCTGCCAAAAGATCGGAATGAAAAGCCCAATTGGAGGTGCGTGGAAGCTCCTCCACTTCAATCAAAACGCCCCTCTTTACATACAGGGGGGCCTCACGGTAACGGCTAAGCTCGCCAAACAACCACCAGGGCTTCTTGACGCTAGTGCCGACATGGGGCTCATCCGAGTCCGATCCCATCCCGACCCGCTCCCCGCCTTCAATAAAGGGCATGGACGGACTGACGAGCACCTCGAGTTTGGGCGTATACATGGAGTAAAAGGCGTTTCCATGGACAAAACGTCCGGCCCCCCTGCCTGCACAGGAGGCGAACAGCATCACGGACACAACCAATAATATGTAGGATTTTTTCATTATTCTCGTCCCTGAGTTTGAATGATCTATTTTCTCCAACCCATTAACGCCGAATTTATTGCTGCGGAGTCTGCGGCAGCCCTTCGCCGGTGTATTCCCGGATTTCCATGGCGGATGCGGCTCTTTTGGCAAATGCCGCCGCAAAATCCCGGTCCCATCCACTCTGTTCGGCGTTGTAGGGCTTAACATCCCCGTCATAAAGGGAGCGATTGTCGTCAATACATTCAAAATAAATAAAATTAATAACCCCTCTTCCGCTGATCTTGCGGATGGAGTATTTAGTCATGAAAACCTTGGGCATGACATATCCTTTCGCTTCCAGCGCCTTGGCTTCGGCTTCCGGCAGGGGCGAGTCGGTGGGGATGATTATCCAGTCGTAATTCTGGCCTAAAATGACATCCCGTCCCTTATCAAGGTAACCCTCAACACCTGTAAAACTGTCCGTTACAAACCTGGCTTTTACGTTGGGTGCAAGCTCCTGGACAATAATTGTCAGCCCTCTTTTAACAAGAAGCTGCTTGTTGGCATTTTGCTCGCACTCCACAAAAAACCATTGGTCCTGGCTTTTGCTACGGGATGTGTGCACATCATTCAAAGTGGAAACCAGGACCTTGTCATCCACGTTTCCAACGTACTGCATGGAGTCCGCCACCTGAATTTCATTTTTGGGCATATAATTCGAATACAGAGTATTGTTGTACACTTGACGATAAGAGCCGGTTCCTGCGCAGGAAGCAAAGGCCGCCAAACAGAAAGCTAAAAACACCATGGATTTTTTCATGATTTTCCTCCAAACCAATGTAAAAATAATCTCCCTTGCCTTATAAAAACGGATGCACTCACCAATATCGCGAATCCACAAAAAGTCAAGGAAAAACAGATATTTTTTGGTATCGACTTAAACAATACGGTATTAAAAACAAAAAAAGGGCGTCAACCCATGAGATTGACGCCCTTAAAAATACCGATGAAAAAGCAGCTTTTTATTAGCCGCCATGATGGCATTTGCAGCCTAATACGTCCTTAAAAGCCTTTTTCAATTCTTCGTAGTTGCGGGTGACCGGAAACCGCGGATACTCGTCGATCACGTTCTGGGGCGGGGAATACAAAATCCCGTGATGAGCCTCCTGGAGCATGGTCACGTCATTGTAAGAGTCGCCTGATGCGATCACGTGAAAATTCAGGTTTTTCAAAGCCTTTGCCACGTGCCTTTTTCCGTCCTGCTGCCTGAGGGTGTAGTCCCTGACCATGCCCTGGCCGTCCACTTCCAGGCTGTTGCAGAACAGAGTGGGGAAGCCCAGTTTTTTCATCAAGGGGCCGGCGAACTCGGCGAAAGTATCGGACACAATGATCAACTGAGCCTGCTCCTTGAGCCAGTTCACCATATCCACGGCGCCTTCCAGGGGGTCCATGGCTCCGATCACGTCCTGGATGTCGGCCAGTTTCAGATTGTTTTCATCCAGGATTTCCAGGCGCATTTTCATGAGCACGTCGTAATCGGATATATCCCGCGTGGTGAGGGAGAGCTTTTCAATACCGGTTTTTTTGGAGACGTTAATCCAAATTTCAGGGATGAAAACCCCTTCCAAATCGCAACAAATGATGTCCATGTTTACATTCCTTCACGAAATCGCCCTACCCTGGCCCACCGGCGCAAGGGGATAAAGGCCTATTCCTGGTTTTCATCCTCTATCCGGATAAGCATGGGGGCTTCGGCGATCACGTCCAGGCTGCCGACCTCTTCCAGAGCCTTACGGATGTTCGCTTCCTTTGCCTCGTGGGTGAGCATGACGATGGGCACAGGGCCTTCCGTATGCCTGCCCTTTTGATGCACGCTGGCGATGCTGATGGAGTATTTGGCCAGCACGCCGGAAACCTTGGACAGCACGCCGGGCCTGTCCAGGGCGGAAAAGCGTACGTAGTAGCGGGAGACCAACTCGTCCATGGGCATGAGGGGCAGTTCCCTGATAGCCGCGGGCTGATAGGAAAACGCCGGAATCCTGGGATGGCAGCCCAACTGGATGTTCCTGGCAGCGTCCACGATATCGCCCACTACGGCGCTGGCCGTAGGCATCATGCCGGCGCCCGCGCCGTAAAGGACCATTTCGCCCACGGCGTCGCCCACGATCTTCACCGCGTTCATGTTCCTGCCCACGGAGGAAAGGAGATTGTCGTGGGGTATCATGGTGGGGTGCACCCTGGCTTCCACAAAGTCTCCATGGTTCTTTGCAATGGCCAGCAGCTTGACCGAATACCCGAACTCCGCCGCAATGGTGATGTCCAAGGGCGTAATGCGGGTGATGCCGTCTACATAGATTTCCTTGTAGTTCACCCGGGTCCCGAAGGCCAAAGCCACGGACAAGGCCAACTTGTGCACCGTGTCCATGCCTTCCACGTCCAGGGTGGGGTCGGCCTCGGCGAAACCCAGTTCCTGAGCCTGGGCCAGGGCCTGGTCAAAAGGCATGCCTTCCTGTGTGATCTGGGTCAGGATGTAATTGCACGTCCCGTTTAAAATGCCGAAAATGGAATCCACCTTATTGGAGACCAGGGACTCCCGCAGGCTTTTTATCACGGGCATGCACCCGCCCACGCTGGCTTCGAACAGAAAATCCGCGCCCGACTTTTCGCAGGCTTCGGCGATTTCGTCCCGATAGGCCGCAATCAGCGCTTTGTTGGCGGTGACCACGGTCTTCCCTTTGTTCAGGGCCGCCAGGACAAAATCCTTGGCGATCCCCTGCCCTCCGATGAGCTCCACAATGATGGGAATGGTCGGATCGTTGATCACATCCATGGCATCGTTGGTGTAAACCCCGTCGGCCAGGTTCAGGTCGGCAACGGCGTCCGGGTTGATGTCCGCCGCTTTGGCCAGCTTGATCTCCATGCCGATGCGGGAGGCGATGAGATCGCCGTTCTGGGCCAGGAGCTTCGCCACTCCCGCGCCCACTACGCCGCAGCCTAAGAGTCCCACGGAAATGGAGTTTCCGGAAAGATTATCCATTATAGTCTCCCATGAAGTTACAGGACGTTGCGAATGCCCCGCAATGCCTGCTGGGTGCGCATTTTGTTTTCGATGAGTGCAAAACGGACGTAATCGTCGCCGTAATGCCCGAAGCCGAGCCCGGGGGCCACCGCCACCTTGGCTTCCTTGACGAGCATCTTGGAAAACTCCACGGAGCCCATGCTCCGGTATTGCTCGGGAATCTTGGCCCATACAAACATGGTGCCCTTGGGCGGAGGAACGTCCCAGCCCATTTTGGCAAGGCCGTCGCACAGGGTGTCGCGGCGCATTTTATAAGTCTGGCGAATTTCTTCCACGCATTCCTGCTCGCCGTTCAAGGCGATGATGGCGGCGATTTGAATGGGCTGGAAAATGCCGTAGTCCAGATAGCTTTTGATGCGCCTTAAGGCGGCTACGATTTTCGGGTTGCCCACGCAGAAGCCCACGCGCCAGCCGGCCATGCTGTAACTTTTGGACAGGGAGAAGAACTCCACGCCCACGTCCTTGGCGCCGGGCGCCTGGAGAAAGCTGGGGGCCTTGTAGCCGTCGTAGGTCAGGTCTGCGTATGCAAAATCGTGCACGACCATGATGTCGTGTTCTTTGGCGAACTCCACGATTTTGGTGAAGAACTCCAGGTCAATGACCTCTCCCGTGGGGTTGTGGGGAAAGGATAGGACCATCATTTTCGGTTTGGGCCAGGTCTGCCTGGTGGCCGTGATCAGGTTTTCAAAAAAATCCGTGTCAGGCCCCAGGGGAATCTGACGTACGTCCCCGCCCGCTATTATCGCCGAAAACGGATGAATGGGATAGGTGGGGCTGGGGGAAAATACAACGTCTCCTGGCCTGATGGTCACCAGCACGAGGTGAGAGATGCCCTCTTTGGCGCCGATGGTGACAATGGCTTCGTTTTCGTAGTCAATGTCCACATCGTAGCGGCGTTTGTACCAATCGGCGATGGCCATGCGCAGCTTGCGGATGCCCATGGATGCGGAGTACCGATGGTTGTGGGGCTTCTGGGCGGCCTCAACCATTTTGTCCACAATGTGCTGGGGAGTTCCCAGGTCGGGATTTCCCATGCCCAGATCAATGATGTCCTCACCCGCTCGCCTCGCCTCCATCTTAATCTCATTGACTTGGGCGAAGACATAGGGGGGCAATCTGTCCAATCTGGCGAACTCTTTCATGGCAAATCCTCTATTAAGATAAGGTTAAGGTTTTACAGGCATCATGGCGCCTGTTGTCAAAGTTGATACTGATACACCACCCCGGCTTGCATGTCAAAAAAATTGTTTTGACTTTTGGGCCTGCCAAGTCTACCATTTAGGCTTGGCTGATACAAGAAAGCCGCAACCTGGAAAGATAATCCGGGGCCTTTTTCAAATCAGGAGGGAGCCCGGGGCTTAAGCCCGGGTTCGCCAGGCGCCATTGGACAGGCGGCATAGCGCCAAAGCCGCTCCAACGGCCTGTTTATATCAACAATTTTTGCGGGAGTACGAAATACATGGCCAAGTCCCTTTCCTACGCGGATGCAGGCGTCGACATTGATAAAGCCAACCGGTTGGTGGACAGGATCAAAACAATCGTCAAATCAACCCCCCGCCAGGGAGTGATCGGCGGCATTGGCGGATTCGGCGGATTGTTTTCCCTGAACACCGAGCAATACGAAAGGCCTGTGCTTGTCAGCTCCACGGACGGCGTGGGAACCAAATTGCGCGTGGCTATCATGATGGACAAGCACGACACCATAGGCATCGACCTGGTGGCCATGAGCGTGAACGACATTCTGGTTCAAGGCGCCAAGCCCTTATTTTTCCTGGACTACCTGTCCATGGGAAAACTGAACGAAAACACCGCCGCTGATATCATCGAGGGCGTGGCGGAAGGATGCCGCCAGGCCAATTGCGCCCTGATAGGCGGAGAAACCGCGGAAATGCCCGGCATGTATGAAGACGGCGACTACGATCTGGCAGGCTTCGCCGTGGGCATCGCCGACAATTTCAAAATCGTGGACGGTTCTGACGTGGGCCAGGGCAACGTGCTTTTGGGCATCGCCTCCACCGGGCTTCATTCCAACGGGTATTCCCTGGCCAGAAAGGTGTTTTTCGATCACCTGGACCTGAAGGTGGACTCCTACGTGGAGGACCTGGGGATGACCGTGGGCGAAGCCATGCTCGAACCCACCAAAATTTATGCGGAAATAGTCCGGAACCTTATCCGGGACATCCATGTTAACGGAATGGCCCATATTACCGGCGGCGGCATCATCGACAACCTGCCCCGAACCATTCCTCAGTCCTGTAAGGCCATTATCCGGGAAGGCTCCTGGGAGTACCCGGCCATTTTCCCGTTCATGAAAAAAGCCGGGGACATCGACGAAATGGAAATGATGCGCACTTTCAACAACGGCATTGGGCTGGTCGCCGTCATACCCGAACCCCAGGTCCAGGAAGCCCTGGAGCTGATGCAGGCCATGGGCGAAAAAGCCTATGTCATAGGCGAAATTGCCGCCCGCGGCGAAAATGACGATCGCATAGAATGGAAATAAAAGAATCAGGCGAATCCTGTCCGATTCCAGGTCCAAAAGCCAAACCCAAAACCTTCTTGGGGCGGTTTTTCGCCTGGATCGCCAAGGGGGCGGAGAATCAAACCTGCGCCTCCTGAGGGCCCAGACGGTCCGGCGCCGGGCAGGCGCCCAGAAAATAAAACTAAAAAATGCTCGCATTATATTATCCCCTCGCCGCTTTTCTGATTTGCCTTGCAGCCACTCCCGCGGTTCAATGGATGGCGCATAAAAGGGATTGGCTCGCCCATCCCACGGCGGACAGGTGGCACCAGAAGCCCACCGCTCTCATGGGAGGCATCGCCATTTATGCGGGCATCAGCATTCCCCTATACATTCTTTCGGACTTCACCATAGAAAAGAGCTTTGTCCCGGGCATCGCCCCCATGCACGCAGGCCCCCACGCGGGCGCCGTGCTGTGGCTTGGGGTCACCCTGCTTTTCATCCTGGGTCTGGTGGACGATTTTTTAAAAATCAAGCCCCAAAGCAAATTGCTGGGCCAGATTCTGGTGGCCTTGATGGCGACCTTTTTCGGATACCGGCTTTGCTGGTTCGAGTCCATGACCCTGGACACAATGATTTCCGTGTTCTGGATTGTCGGCATAACCAACGCCCTGAATCTATTGGATAACATGGACGGGCTTTGCGCCGGAGTCGGGGCCGCGGCCTCGTTTTTCCTGGCCATGCTGTTGTGGGACACCAACTTTATGCTGGCTGTCATGTGCCTGATTTTATGCGGGTCTTTGGCGGCCTTTCTGGTGTTTAACTTCAATCCGGCCTCCATTTTCATGGGAGATTGCGGCAGCCTGGTGATCGGCTTTACCCTGGCTTTTTTGAGCATTTGCTACGCCGGGTTTTCGGCGCCCCCCCACGGCATCGCCAAATATGCATGCCCCATCATGGTGATGATGGTCCCCATATTCGACACCTCTCTGGTGACCTTCATCCGGCTGCTATCCGGGCGAAAAGCCTCCATGGGCGGCAAGGACCACACCTCGCACCGGCTGGTGCTTATTGGGTTGTCGGAAAAAAAAGCGGCCCTGGCTTTGTACGCCATCGCCTCCATTTCCGGCCTGGCGGCCATGTTCGTGGACAAGCACGACACCCTGAGCACGCCCCTGGTGCTGGTCCCTTTGGCATTGGCCATTCTGCTCATGGGCGTGTACCTATCTCAGTTGCGGGTATATCCGGAAAAAGAGTTCTCCGTACTTAGGGATAAAACCTTTACGCCGGTTCTGATGGAACTGACCTACAAGCGCCAACTGGCCCTTGTGGTGCTGGATTTCTGGCTCATCGCCTTTTCCTATTACATGTCGTACCGGCTGCGCTTCAATCTGGAGGACTTCAAGTTCTACTTCGAGGTTTTCCTCCAAAGCCTGCCCATTATCATCGGATGCAAAATCACCGCCTTTTACGCCATGGGCGTGTATCGCGGCGTGTGGGACTCGTTCAGCTTCAATGATATCTACGTGCACATCAAAGCCACCCTGCTGGGCACGCTGCTTAGCGTGGTTTTAATCACCTATGTGTTCCGGTTTCAGGATTTTTCCAAAGGCCTGTTTGTGATCGACTGGCTTGGCCTCACGGGCTTGGTTCTTCTCACCAGAGGCTCTTTCCGGCTGTTCATGGACGCCATGAAGCGCAGCAGCCTCAAAGGAGACCGGGTGCTTTTGTACGGCGCAGGCAGAGGCGGAGAAATTCTCCTGCGGGAAATTATGAACAACAAGCACAGACATCTTGTGCCGGCGGGCTTCCTGGACGACGATCCCATGAAGGCGGGCAAGCGGCTCCAGGGATACCCGGTGCACGCCGCCCAGGGAGACCTTGACGCCCTGCTTGCCAAGGAAGAGGTTCGGGGGATAATCATCGCCTATATCAATCCTTCGGAGCAAAACATGGCGCGGCTCAGGGAGATCTGCAGGAAGAACCAATTATTCTTAAAAAAATTCAGCGTTTGCATAGAGGACGTTGAAGTATAGCTTAAAATCCATGAAAACAATCCTTGGAATCGAATCATCCTGCGACGAAACCGCCGCCGCCGTGGTCAGCCGCGGAACGGAAATCCTATCCTCGGTGGTCGCCTCCCAAATCAAGGTGCACGCCCCTTACGGCGGTGTGGTGCCGGAACTGGCCTCACGCAAGCATTTGGAAAGCATCGCCCCCGTGGTGGAGCAAGCCCTGGAAGAGGCTGGAATATCGCGGGATCAAGTGGACGGAGTAGCCGTAACGCGCGGCCCCGGTCTGGTGGGCGCCTTGCTGGTGGGATTCTCCTTCGCCAAAGCCTACGCCTTGGCTTTAGACGTCCCCTGGGTGGGCGTGAACCATCTTTTGGGGCATATCCACTCGGTCCTTATGTCGCCCTCCCCTCCTGAATTCCCATTCGCCGCGTTGCTGGTTTCCGGCGGACACACCAGCATCTATAAAGTAAGCTCCCGCACGGACATGGAAGTCATGGGCCAGACCCGGGACGACGCTGCAGGCGAAGCGTTTGACAAGGTGTCCAAAGCCATGGGCCTGGGGTATCCGGGCGGCGAAATTATCAGCAAGCTGGCGGAAAGCGGAGACCCTCACAAAATCAGCTTTCCCAGATCCTGGCTGGACAAGAAAAAATTCGACTTTTCCTTTTCAGGCATCAAAACCGCGGTGGGCCGGTATATGCAGGTGCACGAAGAAACCTGGCAGGATGAGAAGGCGGACATCGCCGCCAGTTTTCAGGAAGCCGTGGTGGAAGTTTTGGCGACCAAGCTGATCAACGCAGCCAAAAGCATTGGCTGCCCCAGAGTGGCCGTGGCGGGAGGCGTGGCCGCCAACGCCTGCTTAAGGGATCGTGTGACCCAATTGGCGGCCAAGGCAGGCATGAGCGTGCACTTGCCGGACATCTCCCTGTGCGGAGACAACGCCGCCATGATCGCCGCCGCAGGATATTACAAACTCGTCGCCGGAGAACGCGCGCCCCTGAATATGGACGTTTTTTCCCGGGTGGAGAAAATGTGAATCCTTATATGTGCTATTGTAGCCTGGGCAAGGGTTCACATGAGGGAAAGGTTTAGACGAAATATCATTTTTTTGCCTGATCCAAAACCTTTCTAAGCATCACCGCCAGGTTATTTTTGTTAAACGGCTTCATAAGAAATCCTTCTATGCCAATAGCTTCCGCTTTTTCTTTATTAAGCCGTTCACTAAATCCTGTGCATATCATGACAGGAATGTCAGGCCGAATCTTTTTCATTTCAGCGGCCAGCCGGTCCCCGGTCATTTTAGGCATAGCCATGTCTGAAATGACTGCATCATAATTTTCAGGATTAGCCTTAAAGGCCTCCAATGCCTCCATTGCCCCCAATCTTGCGGTTACCTGGTATCCCAATCTATTCAGCAGTGTTTTGACTAAATTGACCAAAGCGGGCTCATCGTCCACTATAAGAATATGCTCATGACCAGTTTTGATTTTGGGGATTTCGGTGGATCTTTCAAATTCACCTGGTTTTTCCATCATGGGGAAATAGAGATGGAATGTGGAGCCTTTTCCCACATCACTTTCTATCCTGATATCCCCCCCATATTCTTTTAGGATCCCATAAACAACTGCCAAACCAAGCCCCGTGCCTTTTCCCTGCTTTTTAGTCGTAAAATACGGCTCGAAAATTTTGTCCATGATTTCTGGAGGGATGCCAGCGCCTGTATCGCTTACGGAAAACAACAACTGCCTATCCCCCAATATTTCAGAGGAGCCATGATCATCAGAACCTCGATCCACCTCTCTGAGAGACACCTCAATTTTCGCCCCGTCCATATTCTCCATGGCATGATAAGCATTAGTAATTAAATTCATCGCAATTTGATGCAGTTGAGTGGCGTTCGCCCATATTGCTCCGCAGTTTTTCTGGATTGCACTCTGAATTTCAATATTTTTTGGAATGGAGGATCGGCAAAGCGTTAACACATCATCAAGTATATATTGAAACTTTACAGGGCCCAGCTTTTCTTCCGACTTGCGGCCAAAAGCTAAAATTTGTGAAATCAGATCGCGCGCTCTTTCACTGGCTTTAAATATCTCTTTTACCTTAATCTGTTCCGGGCTGCCTGTGCGCAGATCTTCGGTAAGCATTTCCGCCAAGCCCATAATTGGCGTTAAAATGTTATTAAAATCGTGTGCTATTCCGCTTGCCAGATTTGCAATGGATTCCATTTTTTGAGCTTGTTGAATTTTCTCCTCAAATGACTTCTGTTCCGTGATGTCCGTATGAGACCCGGCCATTCGATACGGAACCCCGTTTTCATCCCTGAGGGCCCCCCCCCTTGCTTGAATCCAGCGATAAGAGCCGTCTTTATGACGAAGCCGGAACTCAATGGAGTACGCAGGCGTTTTGCCCAGGAGATAGTTTTCCACATATTTCAGTACAACGGGTTTATCTTCAGGATGCAGGCGGTCTTCAAAAGAAGAGAAAATATTAGGCAGTTCCTCATCGCAATAGCCTATCATCTCCTTCCACCTTGGGGACAAAAACAGGCTATTGTCGTGCAAATCCCAATCCCAGATGCCGTCGCGGGCGCCATTAATGGCCAATACATATTGTTCTTTACTTTTTATGAGATCCTGTTCAATTTTCTTGCGTTCTGTTATATCTGTGGAAACGCCGCAAAGAGCAATACATTCCCCGGAGTCATCAAAAACTTTTTGCACCCTGGAGTCCAAAAAAACTTCCCGTCCATGAATAGTTCGATTAACAACCTCCCCGTGCCACCTGCCATCCTGCAGCGTCTTTTGAAAAATTTCCTGTTGCGTGGCGCCATGGCCTGACTTTTCTCCATATACTTCGGTGGATAGCCCCACCAGCTCCCCTTGCGTATAGCCAAGATTCGTTTTTACCGCGTTATTCACATATGTGATAACCCCCTTAGTATCCGTTACTGTGACATAATCATGGATTTGATCAAGAACCATAGCCTGCAGCTTCAAGGCGCTTTCTATCTTTCTTTGCTCCGTAATATTGGACATGGCTGTCAGAGAATACGGGGTTCCGTTAGAGTACACAACTTCTCCTGAAAACAGGCCCTCGAGGATGGATCCGTGTTTGGTAACGACCTGAAGTTCAACATTGTTCAAGTTTCCATTCTTCCTCAATAATTTTGAAACATTCGCCTGTTTTTCCGGATGAACAAACAATCCAAGATTGGCTACGGTATTGCCGAGAATCTCCGCTTTTGAATAACCAAGCATATTTATAAATGCCACGTTGACATCAACAAACCGTCCTTCAGGAATTGTTGTAAGCGCCATCAGGATAGGATTATCCCTAAAAAGGCGTTCAAAAAGATGAAGATTCTCCTGTAAGTCCGACAAGTCTTTGGAAACGAGAAATATGGCGTCCTTTTCGCCCCATTTCCCTTTCCATGCACATGTTTCTGAGGCAATTCGCCTACCGTCTCTGTTTCGTAACGGTAAAGGAAAGTCCTGCTTGGTCGTGATGGCTGCCTTAAAAAAGGTCCTAGCATCAGCATGAGTGTCTTCAGGGAACAAATCCCAAAAAGCCAAATTTTGGAAATCATCCCGAGAGTAGCCCAACCTTTTGCGGGCAAAAGGGTTGGCGTATACAACTTCTCCAGACAGGGTGCATATAAAAACCATGTCTTCAATTGTTTCGATCAACTCCCGAAAGTTTGATTCCTTTTCCCTTATTTTTGCCTCAGCCTCTTTACGATGAGACATATCCCTGGCAATTCCAAAAAACCTTTTATGTCCATGTTCAGTAAAAGGAATCCCCATCACTTGAACTGGATACGCTGCTCCTTCAGCATTTTTATGAGTAGATTCAAAAACCCGGGGAAGTTCGTTAGGGTGTCCTTCCCAGAAGGATTGAAAGGATTCTATGCAAAAATTTGGATCAATATCCATTATTAATAAATCACGCATCATCTCCTTGCTTACCCCTAATGCTCGACAGGCAGCCTTGTTGGCGTCCAAAATCCTTCCATCTTGCCCAATCAAATATATGGCGTCGAGATGCTTTTCAAAAAGATTAGTGTACCAACTCTGGTTCATGGGAGCCTGGCCTTGTTTAGTCCGAAAAAGATTCCCGGACAGACCTTCCCTTGATAGTGCGTTTTCCAATGACTCCACAGTTTTTTCTAATTCTTCGTAGGTGGGTTTACGCTGCATTTCCTTTTACCTCGCAAAGGAATTCGACACTGTATAGATTTCATCTTAATGCCAATACAATAATGTGGACGACTAACAACCACGATCGGCATAAAAATGGATTATCTTGAATTTGCTAATAATTCTTAATAAAAAATAGGTGTCTGTTCATCGTTCCATATACCCCCCAATTTTTTAACAAGCAACTATTTAACGGGCGATTTTTTTAATATTGGCTCCTCTGTTTGAATTTTTCAGGCATAAATTACAATGGCCTTTTGGTATTTCACGGCTTCCAGTCCCGCGGAGTCTTGACTTACTCCAAATAAAAAAAAACCCCTGACGAGTAGATTCGCCAAGGGCTTCTTTATCTATACAAGGAATGTGGTTATTTTCAGCTGCTAATCTTCGGAAGCTGCTTCATCCTGGCCTTTGGTGTAGTAGGGAACCTCCACCGGCGGCGCGGGCGTGTTGCCCAGAATCAGATCCGCGGCTTTTTCGGCAATCATCATGGTGGGCGCGTAAATATTGCCGTTGGTGACGTAAGGCATGACGGAGGCGTCCACCACCCGAAGGTTCTCGATGCCGTGCACCCGGAGTTCGGGATCCACCACCGCCATGTCGTCCGTACCCATCTTGCAGGTGCAGCTCGGATGATAGGCGCTCTCGCCTTCCCGGGCGATGAAGTCCAGGATTTCCTCGTCGGTCTGGCACTGAGGCCCGGGCGCCAGTTCGTCGCCGCGCAATTCGTCGAAGGCCGGCTGGGTCATGATTTCCCGGGTTTTCTTAATGGCTTCCACCCAGTTTTTCCGCTCCTGCTCCGTGGAGAGATAATTGAACTGGATGGCCGGGTATTCCCTGGGGTCAGCGGACTTGATTTTGACCGTACCGCGCACGTCCGTGTTCATGGGGCCCACATGCACCTGGTAGCCGTGGCCTTCCTGAGCCACGGAGCCGTCATAGCGGATGGCGATGGGCAGGAAGTGGTATTGGAGGTTGGGATATTCCACTTCGTCGTTGCTGCGGATAAATCCGCCGGCCTCAAAATGGTTGCTGGCGCCGATGCCCTTGCGCATGAACAACCATTGGAAGCCGATCCAGGGCTGTCTCCACCACTTGAGCGCGGGGGCGATGCTCACGGGTTGCTTGCATCCGTATTGAACGTAAACTTCCAGGTGATCCTGAAGGTTTTCGCCCACGCCGGGAAGGTCGTGCACCACGTTGATGCCCAGTTTTTGGAGATCCTCGCCGTTTCCAACGCCGGAAACCTGCAGCAATTGGGGGGATGCAATGGAGCCGCCGCAGCAGACAATTTCGCCGCCAAAGGCCTGGTTCAAAGTTTTGCCCTTCATGTATTCCACGCCGATGGCTTTTTTGCCTTTGAACATAATGCGGGTAGCGGCCGCCTGGGTGCGGACCTTCAGGTTTTCGCGATGCTTCACCGGATGCACGTAAGCCCTGGCCGCGTTCCACCGGCGCCCCCGGTAGCAGGTCCTGTCGAAGCCGGAGAAGCCTTCCTGCTGGAAGCCGTTCACGTCTTCCGTGATGGGGTATCCGGCTTCCTGGACGGCCCTGAAAAAAGCGGTGAAGAGCGGATTGTCCAGGTCGGGCGAGGTCAGGTACAGGGGGCCGCCCACGCCGTGGTAGGCGTCCGCGCCCATGCACCGGGATTCAAAACGCTGGAAGTACGGCAGGCAATGGGCGTAATCCCAGTTTTCCAGGCCGTCTTCCTTGGCCCATTTCTGGTAATCCAGGGCGTTGCCGCGGATGTAAATCATGCCGTTGATGCAACTGGACCCGCCCAGCACCTTGCCCTTGGGCTGGTATACCCGGCGATTATGCATGTAGGGTTCGGGCTCGGACTCGTACCACCAGTTATACGTCTTGCCCGCCAGCGGAAAGGTCAGGGCCGCGGGCATATGAATGCGGAAGTCCATTTTATAATCCGGCCTGCCCGCCTCCAGGACCAGCACCTTGTTGGACGGATTGACGCTCAAGCGGTTGGCCAGGACGCTGCCTGCGGAACCGCCGCCGATGATGATGTAGTCGTAATAGTTGCGTGCCATAATTGCTCCTGCTTCATTTTTTCAGGCCTAGGGCCTTTCCTTGAAAACCGGCGCCTTGTCCAGACCCAGTCTTTGTAATGTCACATTTTCGGGACGGCCTTCTTCGTCCCAGCCTCGTATATTATAATAATCCCGGCGCATATAATCCATGTCGGCCTCGCTCACGCGATGTCCCTTGTGAGGGCCGTCGGGAAGAACTTGTTTGACGAAACGCCTTGGCAGCGTATCGTCCTTTGCCAAAAAGCCTTCCCGGACATTGAACATCCGGGTTTGATTCCAAATTCGTTCGCCCAGGAGATCAAAATAATCTTCGTCAACCTGCCTGCCAGTAGCTGCGGACAGCATGGCGGCGAAGCTCTCGGGGGAGACTCCGCATTGGCTGAAGTCGCATTTGACCAGGGCGTCTGTCCCAGCGAGAAAGTTCTGCAACTCGATCAGAATGCCGGCGCGGCCCTTGGTCTGATACATCTCCACGGGCTCGCCGTTGTACTCATCGCCCATGTCGTAGCCGATCATGAACCCCCGCTGATGGCATCCGCCGCGATCGGCGGTCATGTAGGCCAACCCCATGCCGGGAGTGCCTCGCGGCCCCCAGGCAGGGCATTCCAGGCCCTTGACGTGCATGGCGTAATCCATGGTCTGCTTGCCCAGAACGGCGCTGGCGCGTTTGACTCCCTGGGAGAGCAGCCTGCCCAGATCGTCCTCCTGAAAAGCCATGGACTTGATCAGGTATTCCGCGCCCTGGACGTTGCCAAAAGCAAGGACAACCCCGTCGGGGGCCTGGATGACGCCCCTTTCGGCCGCTTCAAATGCAAAGCCGATGACGCCTCCGGCGCTCATGCTGTCCAGGCCGTATTCGTCGCAGAGCTTGGTCAAATGGGCCACGGCCCTGGGATCGTGGATATCCAGGTTGGAGCCCAGCAAAGCCGCGGATTCGTATTCCACAATATCCGTAATGAAATGGGAGTATTTGCCGGTGCGGACCGCTCCCATCTGGCTGCATCGTATGGGGCAGCCAAAGCAGGCGGCTTTGCCCAAAAAAAGGTGTTTCTTCTGCCCCTCGTCGCCGATCTTGTCGGCTTGGGGATCGGATTGGGTGTAGTAATTTTTGTACGGAAGGGTTCCGATTTCATTGGACCAGGGCACGGCCGAGCTTGTGCCTCCGTCCGTATAAGTGGCGCATTCCGCACTCAGGGCGATTTCCTCGCATGCGCCCTTGCAGGCCTTATCAAAAGCCTCCGGATCATGCACTTTGACTAACCGGCTTCCTTTGATCGCCACGGCCTTGAGATTCTTGGAGCCCATGACCGCCCCGGCCCCGCCCCTGCCCGCCTGGCGATTGTACTCGCAGCAGATAAGGGCAAATAAAGCCTGGTTCTCACCGGCCTGGCCGATGGCGGCCAGCATGGCATCCGGCTCGTTTATTTCTTCTTTTATAAGGGCGTTGGCCTCCAGGGCGTTCGTCCCCCAGATCGTGCCGGCGGGCCGGATTTCCACCTGATCGTCGTTGATCCAAAGGTAAACCGGCTTGGGGGCTTTGCCGAAAATGATAATGCCGTCGTATCCCGCGTACTTGATTTCAGGCCCCAGCCTGCCGCCGAAAAAGGAATCCAGATAGGTTCCCGTAAGCGGCGACTTGGTGACGGCGCAGGCCCGCATGCTTGGAGCGGCCGTGGCTGTCAGAGGGCCGGGAAAGAACATGAGCACGTTTTCGGGCGACAGAGCGTCCACGCCTTTGGGTACGAGGTCGTAAAGCAGTTTGGCGCCGAATCCCTTGCCGCCCACAAACTGGTCCTTCAGCCATTGCGGCGTGGGAACGGTGCGGGAGGTTTCATTGGTCAGATCCACCAGCAGAAATTTTCCCATATAGGAATCAGCCATTGGGCTCCTCCTCTTCCTCATCAGGGACAACTCTGTATGCCAGTTCCAAGGCCCCTGTCGGGCAGGCTGCCACGCAAGCGGGATCGCCGCCGCACAAGTCGCACTTGACGGATTTTTTCAGGTCCGGGTCCACGCCGACCATTTCAATGGGGCAATACTTACGGCACATGTTGCAGCCTATGCATTTATCGCGGTCCACCACCAGGGCGCGGGTTTCGGGATCGCGGCTGATGGCCTTGGCCGGGCAGACATTGGCGCAGTAGGCGTTTTCACACTGATTGCAAACCGTGGGAAAGTGGTAGAGATTCTCCGCCTTGTGAGTTATGCGGAGCAACGCCCTGTGCGGGTTGTAGCCCCCCAAGAGGCGCTGGGAGCAGGCCAATTGGCAAAGGCTGCAACCCGTGCACAGGTCAAAGTTAGTCTTGATAAAAAAGGTTTTGGCCATATACCGATAAAATTCCTATTTACACCACCTGGGCGTCTGGAATTTGAAGTCCTTGTAGGGCTTGACCGGAGGATCGGTGAAGATGGTCACCAACTCGCCGCCCTGCACCTGATAATGTCCGATGGGCACATCCCCGCCGGCGCGCATGACGTTGCTCTTGTCCCATTTCCACCAGCCGGTCTCGCCTTTGTAGCCCTTGGTGGAGATGTATTTGCAAACGGCTGCATGGTCCTTTGCATCGCCCACGGCTTCCACGGCCGCGGCCCAGGCTTTTACGCCGCTATAGGCTGCCCAGGAGCCGGCCTGAGGCTGATGGCCCCAGATTTTCTTGAAGTTTTCCACCCAGGCCTGAGCTTCGGGCGTAGGTGCGGTGGGGGTGGGCATGGCAGTGGGAACTTCGCCGATGATGCCGTCGGCTTCCGTGCCCATGGTCTGGACCACTTCCCTGGGGACAATGGAGTAGCCGTAGCTCAGGATGGATTTTGTCGGGGATTCCATGAACTGACGGAAGAAGGTGATGACTTCCTGAGCGCTGACGATTTCCAGATGAATGATAGCGGGTTTGGCTTTGCGAATCCGAGTGAGGATGGGTCCCCATTCACGGGTGCCGTAAGGCACTTCTTCATGCAGAGCCACTTTCCAGCCTTCCTTCTTGAAGTTTTTGGCCAGGGTTTCGCCCACGCCGGTTCCCCAGGCGTCGTCCGCCGTGATGATGGCGACTTTCTTGTTGGGGTACTCGTAAGGCAGAGCCATCAAAACCCGGAACATACTGGAAGCCTGGTTGATGTCCGTGTCCGTAAGCTGATAGATGTTGGAGTATTTCTTGGGATCCTGGTTGAATACGTCCACCGCGGACTGGGAGCCGTCGTCAGCGAAGAAAGGAGCGGTGTACTTGCCGTAGGCGCGCACGTCCTGGCCCCAACCGGCCCATCCCGCATGCACGGAATCGACTTTCATTTTGCCGCACAGATAGTCGGCGCCCTGCATAACCCTTTCCGGGGCGAATTCCTGGGTGTCGAACCGCACGGGCTCAAGCTGTTTGCCCAACAGCCCCCCGGACGCATTGATTTCGTCGATGGCAATCTTGATGCCTTTCCAGTAATTGTCTCCGGTGTCCGTGTAGGCGCCCGTCATAGCCAGGGGAACGCCAACCTTAATGGTGTCCGCGGCCATGACCGGAACGGCCATCGCCAGGGCGACTGTGATCGTCAGAATCAAACTAACCAGCTTTTTCAATGGAACCTCCTTGGTTATAATTAGTATTGGGGGTGGAAAGAACAGACGTCCTGTCATGCCTCCGCTTCCCGGGTTTTGCTTTTTCCGTTGAAGATGCGGCGTAAAAGGCCGATCACTCCATCTGGCAGCAAAAGCACCAGGACCACCACCAGCCCCCCCAGGATCAAAGGCCTGTAAGGCCCAAGAGGAGACAGCATTTCGTTCAATGTAACCGTGACTATGGCGCCCAGGATGGCGCCGGGAAACTGCCCGATTCCGCCGATGACCAGCATGATCATGAGGGTGACGAACAGGTCTATGCCAAGCATCCGTGTGGACAGCATGCCCACATAATGGGCGTAGAAGCCGCCCACCATGCCGGTGAGGAAGCTGGTCAGGGCGAACACCGCCAGCTTGTATTTGAAGGCGCTGACTCCCAGGCTGGCGGAAAAATCCTCGCTGTCTTTCAGCGCCAGAAAGGCCGTGCCCCAAAACGAGCGGATGACCATGAGGATGATTATGGAGCAAATCACGGCCAGAACCAGGGTCAGGTAGAACACCGCCACCTTGTTATCCGGCGTGAATGCATATCCGAAAATATTGATGGGGGGGATGGTCAGGATGCCCCGGGAGCCGCCCGTGCCGATGGCCCGGCCCATGTGTCCCTTCAGAAAAGGCTCCAGGATCATGTGCACGGCGAAGGTCACCAAAGCCACGTAGGCGCCTTTCAGACGCAAACACGGCAGCCCCACCAAAACGCCCAGCACGGCGGCTATACCGCCCGCGATGAATATGGAAAAAAACGGCGGAATGCCGAATTTATTGGATACAATGGCCGAGGCGTAAGCCCCGATGACGAAAAAAGCCACCTGGCCGAAGCTGAAAATGCCTGCGAAACCCATGATCAGGTCCCAGCACGAGGCCACTACGCCCCAAATCAGGATCATGATCAGGATATGCATCATGTAATCCACGCCGCCGACAAAAAGAGGCATAATCGCCAGCCCGCCGTATATTATGGCCATAAGGCCGCCCATGCGCTGCCAACTCATAGTACTACCCCCATTTGCCCATCAGCCCCTGGGGCCTGACGGCCAGGGTGGCTAAGAGAACTGCAAACAATGCAAAAAGAACCCAGGTCATGCCGAACCAATAGCCCACAAAGGCTTCCAGCATGCCCAGGATGAACGCGGCGTACAGGCCGCCCTGGATGGAGCCCATGCCGCCGAAGGCGGTGATGACCCACGATTTGACCAGGATGTCCCATCCTCCGGTGGGGGAGACGAAATATTTCTGGGCCAGCAAAACCCCGCCCGCGCCCACCATGACCGTGGAAATGGCGAAGGTGGCGGCGAAAACCCGGTCCTTGGGGATGCCCACGATCCTGGCGCCTTCCGGGTTCTGGGCCACAGCCCGAACCGCCATGCCGATGCGGGTGTTATTGAGAATCCAGCGAAAAGCCAGGATGCCGCTGACCGACAGCACCAGGATCACTATATCCTGATAGGAAATCACGATATCCCCGAGATCCCAAACCCCGTCCACGATGGGCGGCAGGGATTTCATCCGGGATCCAAAAACCACCTGGTAGAAATTGTCCATGAACAAGGCCAGGCCCAGGGTGATCATCATGACTTTGATCTCCCAGTCAGAGCGGCTCCGCAAAGGCGCGACAATGAGCTTTTCCGTCACGTAGCCAAAGACCATGAGCAGCGGCAGGGCGACGATGAACACGGAGATGTATCCGCCCCATATTCCAATGCCGGCCAAAAGCACCCAGGCCAGGTATCCGCCCAGACTGTAAAAGGAGCCGTAGGCGAAGTTAAAGGCCTTGGATACGCCGTAGACCAGGGTGAGGCCCACGGCCATGAGGGCGTAGACCGAGCCGTTGGTCAGTCCGCTTATGAATACGTCCACATATTCCATAAGCATTTTAAAACGGGGCCTCGCATGTTTTTCGTATTGATTTCATCATTACATCCCCAAGAAAATTTCCTTTAAATGTTCGTTTTCCCCGGCTTCCTGGGCTGTGCCTTCAAAGGTGATCCGGCCTTCCTCCAGCATGTAAATGCGGTCGGCAAGCTCAGCAATCTGAGGAATATTCTGTTCCACTAAAAGGATGGATTTACCCTGCTTGTTGATTTCTTTGATAATATTGAAGACTTCCACCCGTAAATTGGGCTGAAGCCCCAGGGAGGGCTCGTCAATGCACATGAAGTCCGCATTGCTCATGAGCCCCCGGGCGATGGCCAGCATACGGGCTTCGCCGCCGCTCAGGGTGCTGGCAAGCTGTTTTTTCCGCTCTTCCAGCCTGGGAAAAAGCTCCAGAACCTTGGCCAGGTTTTTCTTTTCAAAAGGCCGGGCGTTTTTGGAGTAGGCGCCCAGCTTGAGGTTTTCCAGCACGCTCATTTCGGGAAACAACTCCCGGTTTTCCGCAATGTAAATAACGCCGTCGTTCACCAGCTTTTCCGCGGGCCTGCCCGTAATGTCCCGATCCTTGTAGGTGATGGCGCCCTGCACCTGATCCACCAGGCCGCAAATGGATTTCAGCAAGGTGCTTTTGCCGTGGCCGTTGGGGCCCAGGATCACAACCACTTCCTGCTCCCGGACGTGGATGGAAACGTCGTGCAGCACGTGAAACTGGCCGTAAAATGCGTTGAGATCAGTTGTCTGAAGCATAGGCGTCCCCCAGGTAGCATTCCACCACCTGCTTGTTGCTGGTGACCTTTTCGGGATCTCCGCTGGCGATCTTTGCGCCGGACTCGATGATGAGCAGGGTTTCCGTCAGCTCGGTCAGCACCTTCATGAAATGCTCGATGATGATGATGGTGACGCCCATTTCCTCGTTGATGCGGCGGATGAAATCCATCAACTCCTGGATTTCATGGGCGTTGGAGCCTGCCATGGGCTCGTCCAGCATAAGGAGCTTGGGCCTTGTAGCCAGGGCGGCGCCCATCATGAGCTTTTTCTTGCCCAACAGGTCCAGGGCGCCGGTGTTGCAAGAGCGATCTTCTTCGAAATTCAGGAAGTGCAGCAAAAAATCCACGTACTGGGAGTCAAAGCCGTTGTCATCCCCAAAGCGCGAGCCTACGCTCAGCGCCTCCTCCACGGTGAGGGAGGGGAATGTGCGGGGAACCTGAAAGGTGCGGGCTATGCCCATTTTTGCGATTTGGTGGGGCTTCTTGCCGGCGATATCTTTGCCGTTGAAAAGGAGCTTGCCGTCAAAGGGGTAAAATCCGGTGATGAGGTTGTATACAGTGGATTTTCCGGCGCCGTTGGGGCCGGCTATGCCAAAGATCTGGTTTTCGTCCACCTTAAAGCTCAAGTCGTTGACTGCAACCAGTTCTCCAAATTTTTTGGTAAGATGGATTGCTTCTAGCACAATAAACCTTCCTCGCCCGATTTAACGGGCTGACGCCCTGATTTCAGGGACCGGGGATGTCGGGCGTGGACGCCCAAAAATCCGCGTCCTGGCCCTCGGCCCGTAGATTGTTTTCCTGGACTTCCCTGTCCTCCAGGCATTTTTGCAGCATGACGTAATGGTAGCCTATATAGGACAACGCCTTCAGAGGCTCGTTGTCGGCAATGGCCTGGGCGGTCTCCCGCCAGTTGCCCGCCGTTCTGGAACGGTACTCGTCGTCTTCGTACAAAACCGCATCGTGAGAGCTTAATCCCAACTGCACGGCCCGCATAATCCATTCAAAAACCGGATTCTTGGTCATCCTGGCCAGCCGGATGTTCAGCCTCCGGTCCAGTTCATGGACCGCATCCATGTCCGGATCTTCCTTGTTAAGCAGGTTTCCCAGTTGGATGGCGCCTTCCAGAAGCTGTTGCTTCTCTTCGGCGTCGGCTCTGGTGATGGCCAGGGTTGTGATGGTCCGGTCCATGCTTTCGCGGAACTCAATCAAGGATTGGGCGCTGATGCGTTGAAGCTTGAGGAACAAGCCTAACGACTCGCTGGCGTTATGAAGCTCCGCCTCTTTAATAAAGGCCCCGCCCTTGGCGCCTTTTTTAATCTCAATGAGCCCTTTTTGCTTGAGCGCCCGAAGGGCCTCCCGCACCACGCCCCGACTGGCGCCGAACTGGACGTGCAAATCCCGTTCGCTGGGCAGGCGTTCTCCGGGCTTAACCCGGCCGTCCATGATGGCCGCTTCAATTTGCAGGGCCACGTCTTCGCCGGCCCTGCCCACCCTGACGGGGGAAAACATGGGATTATCTTTCATAAATTCGGGTTCCTATCGGTAGAACCATTTTTCCCAAAAGGTCCTACATTTAAAAAGACCAAACTCTTGAAAACAACTTTGCCATGAAAAAATATAACAAATATTTTATATCGGTTATATTCTCAGGGCAAGATATTTTTGCACAGAAACGGAGAAAACATCCTCCTGAATGGTCCTGCCATTGAATCCTGACACAAGACCGGCGCCTTGTCAAGGCGCCTTGACAGAAAGGCTTAGCAGACGGACAGAATATCAATATACTATATTAAAACGGACAATTAATAAGTAAATTGGTCGGTAGTTTCGTGGCTTTTTAATGGTCGGACCGAAAAAAATTGCCAAGACGCAAAAAAACCCGCTCCCCCAATACAGGGAAGCGGGTTTTTTTAGGTATGGCGCTTTTGCGGCTCTTGCTGGGGGCGCCGCAGGAGCTTTTACTGATTCTTTTTGGCTTCGTGCTCGGCGCGAAGCACCTTGCGGAGCAGCTTGCCGACGGCGGACTTGGGCAGTTCCTCGCGGAATTCCACCATCTTGGGTTGCTTGTAAGGCGCCAGCTTTTCCTTACTGAAGGCGATGATGTCCTGCTCGGTCAGTTCCTGGCCGGGCTTGGGCACCACATAGGCCTTGACGGTCTCGCCGCGGTATTCGTCCGGGATGCCCACGGTCACGACTTCCGCGACCTTAGGATGGGTGGACAGGACTTCGTCGATTTCACGGGGATAGATGTTGTATCCGCCAGCGATGATCATGTCCTTGGTGCGGTCCACGATGGAGAGGTAGCCTTCCTCGTCCTGGATGGCCACGTCGCCGGTGTGGAGCCAGCCGTCCTTAAGCTGTCCGGCGGTTTCCTCGGGGTTGTTCCAGTATTCCTTCATGACCACGGGGCCCTTGATCAAAAGCTCGCCCTTCTGGCCCGGCCCCACTTCGGTAACGCCGTCTTCGGGGTCGATGAGCTTGATTTCCATGTTGGAAATGGGAATGCCCACGGAGCCGGGCTTGGTGGTTCCCTGGACCGGGGTGCCCAGGCCCACGGAAGTGGTTTCGCTCATGCCCCAGCCTTCGGACATGTTCACGCCCAGGTCGCGGCCTTGCTCCAGCAGGCTCACTGCGATGGGGGCGCCGCCGCTGTTCAGGAAGGTGAACCGGCGGTCCAGTTCCAGTTCCTTGGCCTTGGGATGATTCAGGATCGCGTTGATCATGGTCGGGACCGCAGGCAGGAACATGGGATTCTCCATGAGACCGATGATGCCCATGATTTCCTCGATGTCAAAACGCGGAACCACGATCTGGGTGGCGCCGGTCATGATGGACATGTTCATGGCCACCACGTCGCCGTACACATGGAAGAAAGGCAGGACGGACAGGGTGTAGCGCTTGTCCACGGACAGCATTTCCCAGGCCGGATCGCACCAGAACTTGAGGTTGAAGCAAGCGGCGATCAGGTTGTTATGGGTCAGGACCGCGCCCTTGGGCAGGCCGGTGGTGCCGCCGGTAAACTGGATGAGGGCGGCGTCTTCGCCGTCGATCCGGGGCCTGTTGGGGGTTGTGTCCGTGCAATCGGCCAGGAACTGGGAAAAATGGAACCATTCCTTTTCCAGCTTCAGTTCTTCAGGCGTGCTCTGGGGCATGCCGTTGATGAAATCGGTAACCTTGGTGATGATAACCCGTTCGATGTTCGCGGCTTTGGCCACTTCCTGGATCAAAGGCACGACCATATCAAAGGAGATGAGCGTGCTGACGCCGGTGTTGCTGCACAGGGCGGTCAATTCTTCCGGGGTGTACATGGGGTTCAGGTTGACCACGATGGCGCCCAGGCTCAAGGCTCCGTAATAGGCGACGATGTACTGGGGGCTGTTGGGCAGATGCAGGCCGACCCGGTCTCCCTTTTTAACGCCGGCGTTTTTCAAGGCGTTTGCAAAACGGGAGGACATCCTTTTCAGTTCGATGAACGTGGTTTCGGTCCCGAAAAAAGAAGTAGCTACTTTATTGGGGCAGGAAAAAGCCGTCATGGACAAAATCTCATGGGCTCCAACCTTGGGATAGTTAATGAAAGCGGGTACGCCGGGATCATAACTTTTGTGCCAAAATTTTTCTTCCATCTTGCAGTCCTTTCCAAATCTGGGTCTTGGGGGGTTCTGGGAGGAGGCCCTAATCCAGGGCGCGCACCTCCACGGGGATGCCATTCAGAACAGAATTGTTGGAAACCGGGTCAAATGCCTGGTCATCCGTCAAAAAGTTGCTGTTGATGCCTCCGTAGGCGCGCGCCGCCTTCATGCGGACGCCCGGAAGGTCATGTCCCCAGCCGTGGGGCAAACTGACCACCCCTTGTCTGAGGTTCTCCGTTATCTCTACCGGGACGGTCAGTTTGCCGACCCGGCTTTCTATCTCCGCCATGCCTCCCTGCTTGAGTCCAAGCCTGTCCGCATCCTGGGGATTCACCTGCAAGACGCTGCGCGGGGGGCCTTTCAGCAAGGAAGGTATGTTGGGCAGCCAGGAATTGTTGGTGCGGATATGGCGCCGCCCAACCAGGACCATGTCATCCTGGGGGGAAGCCAGGGCCTGCTCCAGGCGCTCCACATCCTTGACTAAAACCTCCGGGGCCAGTTCCACCTTGGCCGACGGGGTTTTTAAAATGCCCGGCAGACGGGGCTCCAAATGCCCCAAGTCCAGGCCGTGGGGATTATCCAAAAGCGTTTTCAGGCTGAGCCCTTTGGGATTCAGGCCAAAGCCTTCGCCGTGACAGCCGGTTCTGAGCATAAAATCCAGCATACGCTCCATGCCTTTGTATTGGCTCAAGGCCTGGAGGATTTCGTCCTGCTTGCCGAAAAGCGGCGAGCCTTCCCGCTTGCAAGCGCCGCCCACCATCATGGATATGATGAACTCGTCCATGGCCGCCGGATCTCCGGCCGCGCCCTGGCCGCTGAAAATCATGGCCAGCTTGTACAGAATCTCCCATTTATCCAGTTCGTCCTCAGGCTTGGGGATGACCGGCGGGGAATAATTGGCGATATTATGGACGGACAGGCCGTAGAAGCCGAAATCGTATTGCCCGGTGGACAAAGGCCCTGTCGGGGGCAGAATCACGTTAGCGTGGCGTGTGGAAGCGGTGACGTACCAATCCACGGAGACCATGAAATCCAGATTCTCCAGGCATTTTTCCATGCGAGCCGCATTGGGCAGGGCGATGACCGGGTTGGACGCCACGGTGATGAGCGCCCGGATTTGCCCGTCGCCCGGGGTTTCCATCTCGTCGCACAAGGTGCAGACAGGGAGTTCGCCCATGACCTCGTGCAAACCTTTCACCCGGCTTTTCCAACGGCCCAGGCTCCACCCTTTGCCGCCCGCCTTGGTCTTTTTAGGCGCATGGGCGGGGGTGGCGAACATGGCGCCGCCTGGCTTGTCCAGGTTGCCGGTCAGCGCATTGACCACGTCCACCAGCCAACTGGTGAGCGCGCCGAAAGGAACCGTGCAGGTTCCCATGCGGCCGTAAACCACGGCGGATTCGGCGGCGGCCAATTCCCGGGTCAGGTTGCGGATTTGATCCGGCTCCAGGCCGGTGCGTTGGGAAACCGCCTCGGGCGTAAAAGACTGGCATAGAGCCCTGATTTCCTCTACGCCGTTTAAAACGTCGTCCAGGCCGCCCAGGTCAACCAGGTTTTCCTCAAACAAAACCCGGATCATGGCCATGAGCAAAAAGGCGTCTCCGCCGGGCTTAATGGCGAGATGCTCGTGGGCCAGTTCGGCCGTCCGGGTCTTGATGGGATCGACCACAATCAGACGCCCGCCCCTGTCCTTGATGGCGCGAAGCCTGCCGGGCCAGTTGGGCGCCGTGGCCAGGGAGCCGTTGGATTCCAAAGGATTGGCGCCTAATATCAGGAGAAAATGGGTGCGTTCAATGTCAGGGAGAGCAACGTTCGCCACGGACCCGAACATAAGCCCGCTGGAAACCTGCTTGGGTATCTGATCCACCGTGCTGGCGGAAAACATGTTCTTGCTGCCAATGGCTTTCAGCATGGGCCGCAAAGCCAAAATCCCGGCCATGGTATGCACGCAGGGGTTGCCAAGGTAGGCGCCCACGGCGTCGCGGCCGTATTTTTCCACCAGGGGCAAAAGCCCGGCTTCCACCGCTTCAAAAGCCTCGCGCCACGAAACCTCAACAAACTCGCCGTTCTTCTTCACCAAAGGACGGCGTAACCGATCGGGATCATTATGCAATTCATGCAATGCCGCGCCTTTTGGGCACAGGTATCCTTTGGAAAACACGTCCTCTTTGTCTCCGCGAACCTTGACGGCGACGCCGTCCTTCACATCGATCTCCAGCCCGCAAGTCGCCTCGCAGAGAGGGCACGTCCTGATAGCGGTGTATTCGCTCATGAAGCCTTCCTTTCCTTTGCCGCCTGCAATTCAGGTGCGTGTTTAACGCTGTTGCCGATTGCAGGCGAAATGCTTTGGGGGATTCTTATTAAGGCGTTTTTACGGCCCCGCCGCCGTCCAAACGATCTTAAGAGGGAAGGTGAATTATACTGAACGGTATATTTATGTCAACCGCATATTTCGGCCGACTAAGGACCTGTTCCATTTCAGCCGGATTTAAACCAATCCCCCGCCAGCCCGCTGAAATGATTTATAGCGTTGAGCTATACTATATAAAATTCTTAGTCAGGGGGGGGAAAAAGGTCAAGGCAAAATATTCATCAGCTATGCCGTCCCGACTTTGATTTGAAAGGAATATTTAAAAGGTCTTGAAATTACGCGGTATCGTAAGACGAATTCTTGAAGGCCTCTGCAATTCATAAAATCCGGCGTTATGATTCTAATTTACCAATCGAAGAGAACGGTAGTATTTCAACGAATCACCTCTTCCTGGCCGTTTTTTAGGCGGCAAAATTTTCATTTGCATAATCGGGAGCAAGTTTAGGCTAATATTCTGAAATCAAAGGAATATCAAGGGGAAGTCTGGACATTGAGCGTCAAAGGGGATATAGGGGGAAGATAAATCTTCATTTTTTTCTTCCAGGGGGCCTGCCATGAAGCCTGACAACGTCACAAGTAAAGGAGTGAATCGCCGTATTTTTCTGGCTGTCTGCTCGGGTTTGGGGCTTGCCTCCACTGGCCTGCCCGCTGCTTTGGCGGCAGTGGCTCCGGACGGAGAAGCCGTTACATTGCAAATGATGGAACAGGCCGAAGCCCTGGCCGGGCTATCCTTTACCCTGGAGGAGCGCCGTGAGATTGTTGAACGGCTGAGTTATCAAAAACAAATATTCAAAGCCCTCAGGGACTTGCGATTAGGCAACCAGACGCCCTCCCCCCTGCACTTCAATCCCCTGCCGGCAGGAAAGGGGCTTCCGGACATAAAATCGGGCGACTCCCCCGCCCCGGAGCCCCGGGTTGAGGGAGTAAAAAGCATTGAAGACGCGGCGTTTTTACCGGTAACTGAATTGTCAGCTCTGCTGGCGCAAAGGCAAATCACCTCCCTGGACCTTACCAGGATGTATCTGGCCCGCTTGAAAAAGTTCGATCCCGTCTTGAAATGCGTGGTAACCCTGACCGAGGATTTAGCCATAGAGCAGGCAAAGCGGGCGGACAGCGAAAGAGCCGCCGGAAAGCATCGAGGGCCTTTGCACGGCATTCCCTGGGGGGTGAAGGACTTGTTTGCAACCAAGGGGATTCCCACATCCTGGGGCATGGAGGCGTACAAGGATCGGATCATCGATGAAAACGCGGCTGCAGTGGAGCGGCTGGAAAAGGCGGGCGCCGTGCTTGCGGCCAAGCTGTCCCTGGGCGAGCTTGCAACGGGAGATCGGTGGTTCGGAGGCAGAACCCGCAATCCATGGAACCCGAAAACCGGCTCAGGAGGCTCCTCGGCCGGCTCGGCCAGCGCCGTTGCAGCCGGTCTGGTCGGGTTCGCCCTTGGCACGGAAACCAACAACTCCCTGGTGGGCCCGGCCATGGTTTGCGGCAATACGGGGCTGCGTCCCACATTCGGCAGGGTCAGCCGCTACGGCGTCATGACCGTGGCCTGGAGCTTCGACAAAATCGGGCCCTTGTGCCGCTCTGCGGAAGACTGCGCGTTGGTCCTGGACGCCATCGCAGGCCGTGACGACCGGGACCACTCCACGGTGGATCTGCCTTGCGGCTTTAATCGATACCCAGACGTCCGGCATATGAAAGTCGGTTACGTCAGGGAACTGCTCAGCATGCCTCCCCAGAATCAATACATGGCGGATATTTTAAACGCGCACAAGACCGCTCTGAAGGCCATTGGGGATTTGGGGGCTCAACTGGTCCCCCTGCCGCCATTCGAACCAGGGACGTTTGATAAACTGGTGTATTCCGCATCCATATGCATGGCGGTGGAAGCCGCGGCAGCCCACGAGGATTTGATGCAGGATCTTGGCCCCGAGGCCTTTAAGCACAGCAACTGGCCGGAACGGCTTCGGGCGGCCCGGTTCATCCCTGCCGTGGAATACGTCCAGGCCAGCCGGGCCAGGTCCGTCCTCATGCAGATGGTGGAGGACAAAATGGGCGATGTGGACGTGTTGCTGGGCAGGTTGACTGTTTCCTCCTTGCAAGGCAATTTAACCGGTCATCCCGAACTGGTCATGCCTTACGGCCTGAACGCCCAAGGCCTGCCTGTGAGCATCATCCTGACCGGAAACCTGCACGAAGAATCCAAGCTCATCGCCTTGGGCCGGGCGCTTCAGAATAAAACCGGGCATTACTTAAGGCAGCCGCCGAACTTCACATAACCGTTAACCAAAGAAAGGTAGGAACAATATCCATGCCAAATGACACTACGCGAAAAGGGAGATGGGTTAAAATTGACCCCAGGGTTTTTGTTTTGGATGTCTGCATTTTTCAAGGCCCCATGACCCAGGCATTCATGGAAAAGAATCCGTCCATTTGCCGCACCATTGAAATTCGCGGCGACCAGACTTTGGAAGAATTGCACATAGCCATTTTCAAGGCATTCAACCGCAAGGAAGAGCATATGTACGAGTTCCAACTTAACGGAGAAGGGCCGATGGACCCCAAAGCCGACAGATATGTCCTGCCCACGGAGCACGACATAGACTGTGGAGGCGGAAAACCGGCCGGAACCGTCCTCCAAACCGTTGGCTCCCTGGACTTGAAAAAGGATGACATTTTTGGCTATTGGTTCGATTTCGGAGACGACTGGTTTCATCAAATCAATGTCCAGGAAATCAAACCCAAGCCGGGTCGGGGAAAATATCCAAGAATTACGGACCGGATCGGGGCAAGCCCGCCCCAGTACGCGGATTGGGATTAGGCGGGTTGATGCGGCGGAAAAGATGTTTTTTAAGGAACAAAAATGGCGAAAAAGAAAAAGCAGGAAATAGACGCCCTGTCGGTGCTTTTGGATGGCGCATCCAGGGAAATCATGACGGAACTGATCCATAATCTGGCAGCGGGTAACTCCACAGTAAAACGCCAATGCCTGGAATTCCTTGAGTCCAAAATTCCGGCGTCGCCGGAGATCCATGCAAAGAGCCAGGGAGATATCGTCATGGGGCTTTGGATGGAGGTGGAATTCGACATTCATGAATTGGATGAATACGGAGGCGGGGAATACAGGCAGGAGGAACGCGTTTGGGGGCTGCTGGGCGATATCATCAATCATTTAAAAAAAAAGGATGTGGATGCGGACAGCCGCAGCGAGCTTATAGCGGAAATCCTCCCCTATATCGAAAACGGAAATTCAGGGCTGGAGGATCTGCTTGACGAGGTGGCGGAAGCCGCTTGCTATGACGACGGCGACTGGAGAAACCTGGCTCATGAGTTTGAAAAAATGAACAGTTCCTGGAGAAAACACTGCGCACGAAGTATTTATCGTTCCATAGGAGACAGGGACAAATACCTGGAACTCAGGCTGTCTGACATGCACTATGGCTCCGACTACTATGACCTGACTGCCTACTACTGGAAGATGGGAGAAAAGGAAAAAGCCATCCAAACCTGTGAGGAGGGGTTGCGCAGGGCACAGGGAAGAATGGACGAGTTACAGAAATTCTCGGCCGAGCGCGCCCTGGAAGCCGGAGACCGGAAAAAATACCTGGCGATTCATTTTGACCTTGCCGTGCAATGCATTACGTTGGAAACATACCGGAAATTCAAAAAGAAGTGTACAAAGGAAGAGTGGGCGGAGTATGAAAAACAATTCCTCAAAAAGCTGAAATCCGCGGAAAAATCCAATCAACTGGAAATATATCTGCATCGCAAGGAATACGACAAGGCCATAGGCCTGTTTAAGCAAATGAAATACCCGTTGGGCTGGGATTTTGGAACCGCCGTTGAAGCCGCCAAGGAACTGAAAACTCTTTACCCGGAGGAGGTTCTACGATTCTATCTTTCCGGCCTGGAAGACTTGAACAGCAATCACCCCCGAAAAATCTACGCGGCAAAAGCCCGGCTAATGGCCAAGGTGCGGCAGGTGCTGCTGGACGTCATCAAGGACAAAGCCCGTTGGATGGAATTTGCATGCAAGGTAAAAAAGGATAATGTTCGCCGTCCCGCTTTCCAGGAAGAATTCGCCCATGCGATTCCGGATTGGAACAAACTGGAAGCCTGAGTAGTAAATCCTGGGCGGAAGCCAGCGAGGAGCATCAACTGCTGTACTCGGACAAAGCCGCTGATCTACAATATTAACGGTTTCTTTACCTAAGGGAGCTTTCGGAGCATTTAACCCTTTATGGAATCAATGGGAAACGATGCCAAGAATTGCCAGGGCTTCCTCCAAACCCAGCATGGCGTCTCCATTCACGTCCACATTCAGGTCAATGGCGTCCTCTTGCTGAAATCCGGATAACATCCGTAAAACAAGGATGGCGTCCGTAAGGTTGGTTCGGCCGTCGGAATTGACGTCGCAGGACCCCGAATTGGAGCTTAGGGTAATGCTCACTTCGGAGGAAGCCGGAACAAAAGCCTCTACATACACTGTTTTTACGGCCCCTGCTATGGCCGCCTGGGAGATGATTCCATAGGACGTTTGAATTTCCACGGCGTTAGCGGGCGTTCGGAATTTAATCAGGCAGTGCTCCAAATCCAGGGACAGGTTATTGTCTATGATCGCGGTGTTGGAGTATTTGGTCCCGTCGTTAGGCTGGGAATAGGACAAAGTAAGATTTTGGCCGGCGCTTCCGGCCTGGCATGTATCCTGGGGCGTCAATACTCCGTCTTGCACTTTGATCAGTCTATAGGATCTTTCGCCGTCGCACACTTTGGCGGTAGCCAGGTTAAAAGGCCTGGCCGATGCGCTTCCGCTGTCGGCATGGATGTGACCCCACAACGCGCCGTCCACGCCCAGGACTTCAAGATTTAGCTGGTTGGAAAAGTCATAATGATAAAACAGGACTTTGCTGCTTTCGGAGGTTCCGCACTCCGTAATCAGCCAGTTCATCTGGGGGATTGTAAAGCTGAAATCGCCGAAAACGTCCGGCTGAAAGTTTTCGTAGTTTTCATAGGCTTCCAGGCCGATGAACTTCACGCCATTGTATACAAACGAATAGTTTTGCGTGCGATAGGGATACAAGCCGTTGGGATTTTTCAGGATGTCCCACCCGAAAAAGTCGTACCAGTTGTTGCGGGCGGTTCCGTCGGGCGGCGGTGTGGCGTCCCATCCTCCGATGTCGTTGCTGCCGGGAACCAGGTAAATGGGAACGTTCAGCAGTTGCATGGCGTTTTTGGCAGCAGAAAAATAGCCAATGTTCAGATAGTCCTCCAACTCGCCTTCATTGATGACGTCCCCGGTATGGAGCACGAACTTCGGGTTGATGATGTTGATATCGTCAATCACGGCGAAAAAGTCGCCCAACTCACTCATGTCGTTGATGTATCCGCTTTCGTAGGAATACCGGTGCGTGGTCAGGTGGGTGTCGGTTATCTGAATGAAATACCACGAGTCGTCCGTTTCAGGCTCAATTCGGACCGCGTTGACCGCCGTGTCCGCCTCGATTCCATTGGCCAGCACAACCAAGTCGAACAATTCATAAAAATCCGGAATCGGCGCCTGCACGTTCAGAATATGCCATTCCGTCGTTTCGTCATAAGCGCTTTGCGTAACAGGCAGGTCGATAGAGTACTCTTCGTATTGCAAAAAGGCCTGCCAGCCCGTGGTTTCCTCGGGCGCAGACGCCCAAATCTCAAAAACCTGCCCTGGATTGCATAATTGAGGGATGGAGTGGATGGGGCGTTGAATGACGGTCAGTTTGTCTCCCTGGACGAAATCCCCCTTTCTCTCCATGGAACTGGCCGGATCTTCCTCGGAAAATTCCCCAGCCATAGAAACGCCGTACGAATTCAAAAAAAATACAGCGAGTAGCAAGCACAAAAATTTTCCGGCAAAACAACGCATGAAACAATATTTCTCTCGATAAGCATGGGAACCAAAGTCATGATTGAACCGACGGTCAATACTTAAGTATAGCACGGTGTTTTTTACAAGGAGTATATTTTTCGTTTGAATTTAGTTAGGGAGTTCAATCGCCGGCATATTTGTATAATCATTCAAAATTCCAAAATGTTACAGATAAGTAAACTATGGAGTATATTTTTTTGTTTATGCGGACTTGCCAAGCTGGAAATCCTGGCTATTTTGTACATGTGCGCTTTGGGGAGGGAGGCGCGCAAACGGCGTCTGCCAATAAAAACAACCCAATTAGACAGGAGTTTAAACTATGTACGCACTGGCCGTTAACGGAAGCCCGAGAAGAAACGGAAACACGGAGACTCTTTTAAAACACGCCCTGGCTCCCATAGAAGCCGCAGGATGGGAGACGGAGTTGCTTCAACTGGGCGGGAGGCCTATCCGGGGCTGCATGGCCTGTGAAAAATGCGGTCAAAGGCAAAATCTTCGTTGTGTTTTCGAGGACGATGTATTCAATGATATCTTTGAAAAAATGATTAAAGCCGACGCCATTATTTTGGGCTCTCCCACCTACTTCACGGACGTTTCCGCTGAAATGAAAGCCCTGATCGACCGTTCGGGTTACGTGGCCCTGGCCAACGGCGGCGCGTTCGCCGGAAAGATCGGCGCGGCGGTCGTCGCCGTCAGAAGAGCGGGCGCGGTGCACGTGTACGACACCATCAACCATATGTTTCTCATGAACCGCATGATCGTTCCCGGCTCCATTTATTGGAACCTGGGCGTGGGCCTGGAAAAAGGCGATGTGAAGTCCGACGAGGAAGGCCTTTTGAACATGAAAAACCTGGGTGAAACCATAGCCTGGCTGGGCGCGGCCATGAAGCCTAATTTGGAGGGTTTTCCCAAGTTTTAGAAGGATTAAATACCCATTGTTGGGTTTCGCGGATAGGGATAAGGCTTTTAAAAAAGACAAAGCCACGGTCTGCCCTGCTGAACTTACAAAAATCTTTCCATGCTCTGCCCAACCTACGATTTCTTAAAAAAGTCAGTAGGTTGGGTTGAGCTTGCGAAACCCAACAATAGAAAACCTTGAGCGAATCAAGCTATACGGCCTTTTTTTCTCCTACGAATTTTTTCGATTTCTTCCAAAGCTGGATGAACATTTCCCGCTTGTATTTGCCGGTTCCCCAACTCCAAAATTTTCAATAAGGCCAGAGTTTCTTGTTTTTGCTCATGTCTTTCCGCGTCCCGCTTCCTCGCCTTAAGTCCGTCATCCTTTAAGGACATCTAATCCTCCCTTGCCACCCCCGGCTCCAGTTCGATGGCCAGGGACTCCAGGATGCGGGAGACAGCGCCGTAATAGGCGATGGTCAGGGTCAGTTCCACGGCGACGCGGTCGCCAAACAGGTCCTTGATCTTTTGAAATTTCTCTTCAGAGGCCCGGATGTTCAAGTTTACGTCGTCAGTGTAATCCAGGACGGCCTTTTCCTCTTCCGTGAAGATTGCGGCGTTTTTCCAATCCTTGACCGCTTGGATTTGCTCGTCCGACACCCCCACTTTTTTGCCGATGCGCACATGCTGGGTGAATTCATAATGAGCCTTGTTGACGTAGCCGATGCGGAGGATGGCAAGCTCCCTCAAAATGGGATCCAAATCGCCTTTGGTTAAAATAGCGGTGCCCAAACGCAAAAAATCCCGGCCCATTTTGGGGCTGTGAGCCACGGCCTTAAACAGGTTGAGGACGGGAAAACCGCCTTTTTCGGTTCTCTCGTAGAGTTCCTGCATGATGGGGTCTGCCTGGTCTTTTTCCAACAGGGGAATGCGGGCCATGGGTCCTCCTTATAATTTTGAATTTGGAAATTCTGCTAAAAATGCGTCCAGCCGGTGGATTTGGGATTCCAGGCTGAGCCGTCGGCATCCAGGATGCGAACCTTGGGGTCGCCCTCTTCCATCCGGCCGATGATGGTCATGGAAAAACCGGCCTTGGTCAAAACTTTTTGGACGGCCGGCTGATTTTCTTCGGAAAATGTGAATAGCAGCTCGTAGTCCTCGCCGCCGAACATGGCGAATTCCCATGGATTTTTGCCGGCCGCCTTTCCGACTTCCTTGCAGGCCTGGGACAAAGGAACCTTCTCCGCCCACAAGACGGCGCCCAGCTTGGACTCCTCGCAAATATGGCCCAGATCCTGGGCGGCGCCGTCGCTAACGTCCAAGGCGGCGGTGATCAGGCCCGATGCGGAGAGCGCGCGCCCCAAATCCACTCTGGGGTTTGGAGTAAAGTGGGCTTTAAGGACCGACGCACGAACCTTTTCGTCCACCCGAACCTCGGGCGCCAGAAGCAGGGCCAGGCCTGCGGCGGAGTCGCCCAAAGGGCCGCTGACGGCAGCCAGGTCTCCGGGCTTGGCATTGGACCGGTAAAGCGCCCTGCCCTTTTCCACCTGTCCTAAAAGGGTGATGTCTATAAAGATGCGTTCCGGGCAATGAGCCATGTTTCCGCCGATAATGGAAGCGCCAAAGCGGTCGCATTCCTGTTTGAATCCTTGATACAAACCATCCACAAAGGAAACCGGCGTGGTTTTGGGCATACCCAAGGAAACGAGCATGAAGGTGGGTTGGGCGCCCATGGCGGCGATGTCGCTGATGTTGATGGCGGCGGCTTTGCGGCCAATTTGATCCGGAGTCATGGACTCAGGGAGGAAATGCACGCCCTCCACCTGGGCGTCGCAGGTGATGACAATCTCCCAGCCGGGAGGCCCTTCAAACACGGCGGCGTCGTCGCCTATGCCTTTAACAAGCCCGGCGGCCGGAGTTTTAAGATGTTCGGCGATGCGATGAATCAAGCCAAACTCGCCCAATTGGGATATGTCCATGATGCGCCTCCTGGATTTATGAATCAGGAAACTTCTCTCACTCTGCCGCCCTTTTCGATTTGCTCGGCGTTGAGATTGTACAGGGCGTCATAAAACGCGACCTTAAAGCTGGCGGGCCCTTTGGCCTGGGGCGCTGCGATTTCCGCGGCCAGGCCGTAGCACATGAGCGCACAGGCCGCGGCGGTGACCGGAATTCTTTCCACGGCGGAAAAAGCCGCAACCGCCGTGGTGGAGCTGCATCCAGTGCCGGTCAGGGTGGTCAGCCATTCATGGCCGTTGTCCACCAGCACGGTTCGGGTTCCATCGGAGATGACGTCTTCCTTGCCTGTGATGGAAACCGTGCAATTCTGCTTGGCGGCCAAAGCCTTGGCGACATCCACGGCGTCTCCGCCGGCGGACACAGACTCCACGCCTTTAACCTCGCCGCCCAGGCCGGCCAGGATGGAAACTTCGCCCAGGTTGCCGCGAATTACGGAAACGGAAAGCTCTTCCAATAAACGGTGGCAGGTTTCGGTGCGGTACGAGGTGGCGCCGGCGCCTACAGGATCCAGGATAATGGGAATGCCCTTGTCGTTGGCGGTCTTTCCGGCTTTGAACATCGCCTCGATCCAATGTTTGGACAACGTGCCGATATTTATAACCAAAGCGCCGGCGATAGAAGTCATTTCCTCCATTTCCTCCACAGCGTGGGCCATGACGGGAAGCGCGCCGATGTGCAGGGTCACGTTGGCGGTGTCGTTCATCACCACCAGATTGGTGATGTGATGAACCAAAGGCTTGGAATTCCGGATCATGTCGAGAATTTTAGCGCCGTGAGCGTTCCAGTTCATATTTTCTCCTTTGGAAGATAAATGATTATCTGGCAAGGGCCATAAGGCGGTAAACGATCATGCCCGCCAGCCAGGCAAGGTCTTCGGGAGACAGAAGGTCTCCGGCGCTGCTGTCAAACAGGATATTGGCTTCCGAGGGAAACTCGTCATCGCCCACATACAGGATCATGCGAACCGGAACCCGGGGAAAGGGTTTGAACTCATAGCCGGCGTCGCCGAAATCCAACTCCGAGGCTTCCAAGATCTGGGCGCCTTTATCCAGGCCTTCCAGGTTATGCTCGAAAACATTCTTTAAAGGATCGATGGCCCTTTTGCAAAAGGCGGAGAAGTAAAAGGTCGCCCCGGGAATTTCGCGGTAAGCCACCCAGTCTTCGGAAGGCTGGGCGGTTTTGTCGCCCATCATATAATGCAGGATAAGCACCTGCTCCTGAATGGGAACTTCCGCCTCCGGATCGTCCTGGTCCGTAAAGTCGAAAGAAGGAAAGTCGACCTTATAGGTTCTGGTTAAAAAAGGGACTGTGAGGGTATTTTCAGCAGGGCTTTGAAAACCGGAGCTTGCAGCCAGTTCTTCAAAGGATTCCTTGCTTAATGATTCCACGGCGATTTTCTTTGCATTAAAATAATCGTCGACACGCGCCATAACGCACCTCCTGGAGCGGCCAAGCCGCTGCCGTTTTTTTATACATGTCAAGGCAGGAACCGCCTTGTTTTAGGCGAAAACCCGTTGCAATGCCTCCCTGGCGGGCCGGGAGGCATTGCAACAGGGCCCAAAAAAAGAAAGGCCCCTCCCCCGCAAGGAGGGAAGGGCCTTGATCGAGCATGGTTTGGCTATATTTCGAGCCAGGAGTCGGAGTACAGGGACTCGCCAAGGATAACCTTGGTGGTCTTCACGTAGTCCTGGAGCTCCTTGGTCAGGCCGCCCATATCGGGAGCATTGCCGTCCATGACAGCGTAGATCACGTCTACGATGTCCTGACGTTTGCCCTTGGCGATATCAGTGAGCATGGTGTCTCTGGGGTCGGAAATAACGGATTCCATCCCATATTTTTGCAGCATGACCATGTAAGTCTGGTTCAGGATGGGACGCAGGTGGTCCGGGGGGCCATTGGAGATGTTGGACAGACCGCAGGTGCTCCGGGCGCCGGGGCACATATCCGGAATCATTCCCTGGAAATTCATGAGGCTGATAGCCTGGGGCTGCTGAATGTTCACAGGGGTGACGATGCCATCCACCCAGATTTTTTCGTTGGGAATGCCAGCTTCATTGGCGAAGTAAAGAAGCTCAACGCACAGGGCTGCACGTTCGTTCTCGTCCCTGGGCAGTCCGTCGGGACCCCACATCAGGGCGACGAAGTCGGCATTGTGTTCCACAGCCAGAGGCACCATTTTTTCGTAGCGCTCGGGCCGTGCCATGATGGAGTTGATGATGGGGGTCAGCTTGCAGACGGGCAGAGCCGCAGCAATAGCGTCGATGTTGGAGGTATCCAGAACCAGCGGAACATCGTCCACAACTTCCTGAACCATTTCAACAACCCAAGGCATCAATTCATGGCCGTCTTTCTTAGCAGGACCCAAGTTGATGTCAATGTAGTCCATACCGGCTTCTTTTTGAAATACGGCTTCTTCTTGGATGGGGCCCTTGTCCCTTTCCTTGAAAGCCTTGCCGATTTTTTTGGAGATAACATTCAAGCTTTCGCCAATGAGTAACATAATCGCCTCCCTTTACCTATTTTTTAAGAAGCCCGGAATATGAGCTGCTTCGCGGGGGCCGACAGTGATGGTCCAGCCCGGCAGTTCTTCTTCCACGTCGCCGGCGATTGCGGCAGCGTATCCCGGAATGATGAGTTCTTGATGCTTGACTTTGTCCATGATTCCGCATTTCTTCACGAACATGCCCACATCGTCGCCGGCAAATTTTCCAGCGGCCCAAGCGGTCAGAACGGACAGACCTTCGGAGTCTTTGATCAGCAGCCAGCAAGGCACCTTGGACCCTTCAATTTCGCCGGAGACGATGAAGTAGGTCAGTGCAAAGTTGGTGGTGACCAGGACGGGGGAATTTTCGTCGGGGTTGTTGATCTCGTAGATTCCCTCGGTAACGATCATGGGGCGTTGCGGGTCGGTGAAGATGTTCAACCTTTCCAGCAGCAAGGGGAAGATGCTCTCGCCCTTGAGTTCGCTCAAGACCACCATTCCGCCGTATTTGGCGATGAAGGTGGCGGCGAACATGGTTTCCACGGCCAGGTTGTCAGCCATTTCGCAGGGGAAGGTGATCGTGGGGAAGCCCAAGCTCCGGTTGCCGGATTTGAGGGCCGCCCTGCGGATAGTCACCTGATCTTCGAAAGCCTTCTTGATTTCGCGAGCGCCGGAATCGATGACGATGTCCTTGATGCCCATGCCGGTCAACTTGTCGGTCAGAGCGATCAGGGCTTCCGCGCCGTCGGCCTTCACGCCGATGGGCAGGCCCATATCATTGGCCAGAGCGCCCATAGCATCGACGTTGTCTGCGTTAGCGCCGCAGAGCAAAGGCCTCTTGGCGGCGCAGGCTTCGGCGCCGGCCTTCATCACGTCAGCATTTTCGGTGAGAAGAACAACGCAGAATTCGGAAGTCTCGGCGATGGTCTTGGCTACTTTAGCGAAAGCAGCGGCGTCGCCGTTGACGTCTTTAACAGCCAGGTATTCGGGGCGCAGGTTCAGACCAACGCGCTCATACTGGAATGCATTGTATTCCTTAAGCATTTTTTCCAGGTCAGCGTCCGCGATGTCCGAAGCAACCAGGGCGCCCAAGGCTGTGGGATTATAAAAGGTCTTTTCATGACGATACAGGACTGTTTCACCGCCCACGGTAAAAGCGCGCACGCCGTTACCAATTTTGACAGGCCTGATGGGGGGAGCAGAGGCTTCCGCCAATTGTTCCCGGGCTTCGTCGGAAACGTAAGGGCACTGGTCCAGTTCCGCCTTTCCGGATGCCAGGTTCATGGCAAAGGCAAGACATGTGGGGACGCCGCATTCCTTACAGTTTGTTTTCGGAAGCAGTTTGAAAATCTGAATTCCGGTTAATGCCATTTTAGTCTCCTTTTTCTATCTTAGAAACGGCTTGGCTGCGGGAGGGCCCTGCAGGAAGGCCCTCCCGTTCTATTAAGCCGCACGTAAAGGCTCGGCGCCCTTATCCAACAATGGGGTCCATTTCAAGGGCGGGATGGCCGACCTTTTGGAGGAATTCGTACACTTCCTCTTCGGTGGTTCCCACAGTCTCATCTGCAATCATATCGTAGAAGTTGGGGATTCCAATTTCTTCACCGCGCTTGATGAGTCTGTCCTTGATTTCTTCCTTGAATATTTTGGGCATCCATACGAGACGTTTGATGCCGCCGTCGCCCGCGATGAACTTCCTCTGGGTCACGTTGTATTTGGAGTGACCCACGAAGCCCGGGGAGGAAGCGCCGCCGCCCATGACGCCAGCCAGGGTGGTGAACTTCATGCCGCAGGGGGTTTCGCCCATGTAGTCACGGTTGACCGTCATGATGCCGTTGCACATAGGCAGCATGGCCGCGATAGCTTCGCAGCAACCGCAGGTGGTCATGGGATCGTAAACCATGGAGTAGAAGTTGTAATGGGTGACGTTGCCGCGGGAGGCTTTGTATACGAAATCGTTGACGCCTTTCCACTGGCCCAGGACAGGATCCAGGCACTCGCCCTTTTCAATGGGCTGATTGGGGCCGGTGGGGTTGATTTCGAAAGAAGCCTTGCAGTCCATCCAGTTGTAAGCGCCGCACAGGCCGGTACGTTCCGGGGAGACGGTGCAAACGTGGTTGGGAGCAAAGGACTGGCACAGGGTGCAGGAGTAGTAGGTCTCGACGGATTCGTCGGTCATCTTCTCCACGCGCTCATCGCGCATCTTGTACTCAGCGCGGGCTGTGGCAGTCAGTTTGTCCACGTCTTCTTTTTTGGTGTACAGGGTGACTTCCACCTTGTCAGCGATCTTGGTGAAGTCCTGATGGAACTTGGCATGGAGAACCTTGCCGATGTGCTCCAGGGAGAAGCCCTTTTCCACGGCGGCCTTGCTCACGCGGACCCACGCGATGTCGCGCTGTCCGATATGCATGATGCCCTGGATGTAGTTGGTCAGATGGTGGATCTGACGTTCCAGGATGGGCTCAAAGTCCGCCTGGAATTCGCGGCCTGCAACCTGGACGAAAATCGCCAGGGGGTAGGCTTTGCCTTCTTCGCAGTCCTTGATGTCGGGACCGACGACGGTGACTTTACCGTCTTCGATTTCGTTCATCTCGGCCATCTTCACCAACTCGGTGCACTGTTCCTTGGCGCCGAACTGGCAGTACAGGTCGTCCTTGCGAACGCGCTCGCCCTCGAAGGCCGGGCCGTAGGACAAGGGGATGTCGATCTCGGAAACCGTGACCTTGAGGCCGCGGGTTTCGATGGATTTCTGCACGATCTCGTCGTGGGAAACGTTGCCCACAACGTGCTCGTAAGTACAGATGCCCGTGGGAAGGATTTCGGGGATGTCGGTGTCGGCGATGGTGGGGAAGCCCCAGTTGACGCAGCCGGCGGCCGCGACAGCCCATTCCGCGTTAACGTCGCCAAGGGCGTTGACGAAAGCGAAAATCCTGTCCTTATTGTAAAGCAGCATACGTTTGTAATCACCGGCTTCGATGCCGCCGAAAGCCATGGCTGCGCGGTTGGCGAAACCAAGGGCGAAAATGGCGGAAGAAATATCGGGGCCGAAGGGCACGATACGGGTGTTCCAGCCGATCTGCACGCCAGCTTCAATAAGCTGTTCTGCACAGGTGGTGCCATTCTGGTTGGCGGCCAGGAAGATGTACAGGTTTCTCTTCTGATAATCTTCTATGATGTCCTTGGCGATTTCCGGTGTGGGTGCGGCGCCGACGATGGCGGCGAAGCCCGGAGCGGAACCATCCACGAATTCCACGCCCCTTTTACGGAACACGGTGTCGTCGGCGGCGCCCAGCCAGATTTTACCGGCGTCCAGGTCCACTTCTTCCTGAGGCAGGTAGAAGTCGGGCTCCCTGACGTAACGGAGAGCTTCCTGAATTTCAAAAGCAAACAGGGCAGCCATACCAGCGTCCAGCAGGGGGCCGAGGTAAGGAAGATGGTTCACCCTCTTGACGTGGGCGGGCAGAAGATTCCTGGCGATTTCCAGGGGTTTCTGCATATCTTCAATGGTCTGCACCTTGATTCCGGTCAAGGAGTAGATAACGGGCAGATAGTAGGCGGTGTTCGGAAATTCCACCTTGGTGGAAGCATCGTAGGTCGCCAGAGCCTGCTTGAGCTCACCTTCTGCTTTAGAAACGATATTGTAGCCGCCTTGAATAGCAGCGAAAGCAACCAGCTTAGACATATTCTTTCCTCCTTCGTTGAGGATTTGTGGTTCTTTTTAACTTAGGCGACGTCCAGCTTCTGCCTGTCAGCCATGTCCATCAGGACCCTTTCCCTTGCCTTGTCAATGCCAAGAGCAGCGCGCTTCTTGTCAATGTGGGCGATCATCTTGTGAGCGTGCTTGATCGGATCAGGCTCGAAATCCCACATGCCGCCGTACATTTTCTCGAAATCCTCGAAGAGGTATTTCTGGAAGACGGGAGCGCCGGAAGTCGGGAAGGTGGTTCCAAACACAGTGTAAATGCCGGAAGCAACCACATAATGACCAATGGAGATGGCCTTTTCACTCATCCATTCAGGAGCGGAGCCAGCGGCTGGAACGTCGCAGAGATCCTTGCCCAAGCCGCCGGCTTTCACAACTTCAGCGGCTGCCAGGAGGATGCGGCTGTTGTCAACGCAGGAGCCCACATGCAGGACAGGCGGGATGCCGACGGTTTCACAGACTTCCGCCAGACCGGGGCCGCAGAACACCTGAGCAGTCTCAGGGGTCAGGAGGCCTTCCATGCCGCAAGCAATGGCGTTGCAGCCGGTGGTCAGAACGATAACGTCGTTCTTGATGAGTTCTTTGACAACGGTGATGTGGTCGTAATTGTGGCGGGTGCGGACGTTGTTGCAGCCAACGACGGCGCCGATGCCGCGGATACGGCCGTTGATGATGTTGTCGTTCAGGGTGTAGTAAGAGCCGCGGAAAGAACCGCCCAGGTGATATTCGATGGATTCCACGCCAAAACCGGCGATGACCGGATTTTTGTGCTGCGGAATTACAACGTCTTCACCGCGGTTGGCAAAGTTGTCGATGGCCATCTTGACGATTTTTGTGGCGTCTTCTACAGCATGATGTTCATCAAATTCAATGTGGATGACATTGTCCTGCTCCATCTTGGCGATGGGATGGGTGGTGATGAGCTTGGTATGGAAGCACTTGGCTACGTTAGCCAGGTTCTGCATGATGCACTGGATGTCAACGACCATTGCGTCGCAGGCGCCGGTGATGATGGCCAATTCCTGTTGCAGGAAGGTGCCGCAAAGGGGCACGCCGTGGCGTTGCAGAATTTCGTTGGCCGTGCAGCAGATGCCGGAGAGCTGAATGCCCTTGGCGCCAGCTTTTTTCGCGTAGTCGATCATTTCCTGACCCTGGGCCACTGCCACGATGATTTCGGACAGAACAGGCTCATGACCGTGAATAACCAGGTTGACATGGTCTTTCTTCATGACGCCCAGGTTGGCTTCGCTTTGAAGCGGATAAGGCGTGCCGAACAGGACGTCCTGGAGATCGGTGGCCAGCATGGAGCCGCCCCAACCGTCGGCGATGGCGCAACGGGTGCCCTGCTTCATGAGGTTTTTGTAATCCTGGTCCACGCCAATGTGGGTGCGGTGCATGATCTCGACCACTTCGCGGTCGATGTTGCGGGGCAGAACGCCCATTTTCTTCCACAATTCATAACGGGCTTCAGGAGCGCGCTTGCAATACTTGAGCTCGCCTTCGGCCTTGCCCCATTCGTTAATGGCCACTTCGGCCACTTCCAGGGCGATTTCATCGATATCGCGATCCTTCACTTCACCGTCTTCTTCCACGGTAATGGCCACGTCCAGGTAAGGAGCGATCTGGAGAAGTTTCTGGATGTCCTTGATCTGGTAAGTGTCGGTTTCCTTCCGGGCTGCGGAAAGAAAAACCTCGGCAACGCAACGTCCGTGGTCGGAGTGCGCGGAGGCGCCGCCTGCGATCATACGAATGAAGTTACGGGCTGCAATGGTGTTGGGGCTGGCGCCGCAGATGCCCTTACGGGTGTCTTCGCCTTCAATTCCGCCCTTGGGCAGAGGCAGGCGGCAGGGGCCCATGCCGCAATTCTTGCAGCAGATGCCGGTTGCGCCGATGTTACAGGGTTTAAGAGTGACAGCACGATCAAAACAAGTTTCAACGCCCAAATCCTGGGCGCGCTTGATCATTTCCTGAGTTGCGACATCATAAGATGCTGCAACGGGATCAGCCACTTTCGGGGCCTTGGCTTTTTTTTCTTCCGCCATACGAGGTTCCTCCTCATAATTATAAAAAGAATCAATATTATATGCAGCGGCCTGCCATTTTGGTCCAGGCCGTTAAGTCCTTTGCCTATTTCCGCAAATTGGCCCAGTCAATCTTGTCAAGCAGTTTGTCCAGGTTGGTTTTCTGGACCGCAGCGGCTGTGTGGCTGATCTCAACTTCGTGACCTGCGGCTCTTTCAGCGTCGCGTTTTTCCTTCTCTGCAGCGCGTTTGGCGCGAAGATCATTTTCTTCGGTTTCACGGGCGGCCACTTCCTTGGCGCGAGCTTCGGCTTCGGCTTTTGCCTTGGCTTCTGCTTCGGCTTTGGCTTTGGCTTCGGCGTCAGCCTTGGCTTTGGCTTCGGCGGCTTCCTTGGCGGCGGCGTCAGCAGCGGCCTTGGCGGCGGCGTCGGCGGCAGCCTTGGCGGCGGCGGCTTCAGCATCTACTGCAGGAGCGGCGGGAGCAGCCGGAGCGGCTTCAGGAGCCGGAGCAGCTTCAGCCTTGGGAGCGGCGGCCTTGGGAGCAGCAGCCTTGGGAGCGGCGGCCTTGGGAGCCTCTTTCTTGGGAGCGGCTTTCTTGGGAGCCGCTTCCTTTTTGATTTCTTCCATGGTCAGGTCCGGAGCAGGCGCCAGAGCAGCCAGGTCGGCTTCGTAAGCGTCCAACTTCTTGGAGATGCCGGCGATGGAGGATGCGCCGCCGTCCATCAGCAGGTCGATGTAGCCCTTGGCCATGCGAACGGCTTCGGGGTGCCGCATGATCAGAACGTTGCCGCCGGCCAGCAGGTAGGTCACTGCAGCGGTGGCTTCCATCATGATGCCGCGGCTTTCGGGATCGCCCAGAGTGGGGGCTTCGTCGCCGGTCAGTTTGGCTTCTTTACACTTCCACACTTCCTGGCCCAGGTTGTTGACCATGGGCATCTGGAGCTTGTCGTCGCCTTGGGCCAAAGCGGCCATGGTCAAGCGCTCCATAATGGAATAGGAGTATTCCATGCCGTAGCCCAAGCCGCCGGTGGTGGGGTCGATGAGGACCTTGCTCATGGGCATGCCCAGGTTTTCGAGTAGAATGTTAACCTGTTTGGCCAAGTTAACGTCGATGGGAGAAGAGGAAACCACGCTTTGTTTGAAGCCCAGGGCGGCTGCGCCGATGCCCTTGTGGTTCTTATCTTCAACGGGCCCGATGATCAGATCCATGCCCGTGCACTCTTCTGCGACCTTTTTAAGAACTTCTTCGTCCTTAGCAGGATTGGCAACGCCCCAGACCATCAGAGGTACGTCGATTGCTTCGCCAACCGCCTTGACGGTGGCCACTGCGGAAGCAGCGTCAGCATTCTGGTCATTGGGGTCGGTGCTCTTGAGTTGGAGAACGATCATGTCAGCGCCATATTCCTCGACGCATTTCTTAGCCCAAGCTGCAGGGTTGTCAAGAACGTCGGCAAAAGGCGCCTTGACGGCTTCCGGCCATTCCGGGGGAACCATGTCCCACACTTCCATGGCAATAACGGGCTTGTTGGGCATTGCGCCTTCGAACAGATAGAAGGGGTAACAATTTTCCCCTCCGACCTTGACAGCCTTGTCCCCCTTGCCCAGGGTAACTTCCTTAATGCTGCCTGTGTACGATTCTTTGTAAACTTCAAATGCCATTGCATCCTCCTTGAATGCTGCTGTTGATGGTTCCGATGCAAATAACCGCTGCAGCGCCATGGGGCGCTTCGAGTTATTTTATTTGTCTCGGCCTTGCCCGGCCTAACTTCTTTTTAAAAAAATCAAAACCTATATTTGCAAGACCTCCCGGGCCCCCACCCGGGCTGCAGGGCTCATGAAAGCCTTGCGGGCCTTTTGATAAGAATAAACGTTGCCGTATTACCAAATGGAGCATTTTTGTCAATAATAATTCCCAACAAATGCTACTTTTTACCCCGTTGGTCCGATTATTACCCATGCGGGAGCGCTCCATTTTTTTCACGGACGGCGGAAAAAACGGAAAAATATAAAGCTAACTATCTGATTTTCCTTCTCTCCATGCCTGCCGGGCGTCCAAGCGCTCTTTGAGTTTGGGAAACAGGCCCATTTCCGTATGGGGAAGGAACAGAGCCGCCATGTAATGGTCCATGTACGACGGCGTTTCCGAAAGCTCAAAATTGGTCATTTTATTAGTAACATCCACCACATCCTGCCTGAGTTTATTGGTCAGAACTGTCATTCTGGCGCCAAGCAGGGATCCGTTGCCTACAAATGTCACCTTTCCCGGGTCCAGTTCCGGCAAAAGACCGATAGTCATGGCGCTGGACAGATCAATGTAAGATCCAAACCCGCCGGCCAGGATAATTCTGTCCAAGGACTGCATGTCCATGCCCACTTCGTTGAGCAGGGTGTGGCAGCCGGAGTAAATGGCGCCTTTGGCCCGGATCAGGTTGTCAATATCCACTTCCGTGAACACGATGTCCCGATCAATCTGGGTTTCGTCCGCCCAGGCCACCACGTATTCCCAGATGCCGTCTTTTTCCCGAATTCGCTTGGTATCCAGATTCCGGTTGAACTTGCCCTGGTTGTCTATGAGGCCCATTTCGAACATGGAGGCCAGCATGATGATCAGGCCGGAGCCGCAGATGCCCTTGGGCTTGGTGTTGCCTATGGTGAGGCTCATGGGTTCAAAGGTGATGGGATCCAGGGAAAAATCCTCGATGGCGCCCTTGGAAGCCCGCATGCCGTGCTCCACGCCGCCGCCTTCAAAGGCCGGTCCGGCGCTGCAAGCCGCGCACATCATCCAGTCCTTGTTGCCCACCACGATTTCCGCGTTGGTTCCTATGTCAATGAACAAAGTGGTTTCGTCGGTCAGATACATACCCGACCCCATGACGCCGGACACAATGTCCCCTCCCACGTAACTGGAGATGCAGGGATAAACCAGCGCCGTTACATGGGGCGCCAGATTAAGGCCGATATCCTCGGCCTTGATGGGCGGATAAAGCGTGGAGGTCGGGACGTAGGGCGAAAGCCTCAGGTACTTGGTTTTGACCTTGAGCAAAAGCTGGGTCATGGTGGTGTTTCCGGCCAGAGCCACCGCGGATATGTCGTCCACATCGATCTTGGACCGCTTGATCAGCCGTGCGATGATACTATTGATGGTGTCGATGACCGCCTGGTGCAGCTTGTCCAGGCCCCCGGCCTTATCAGCGTACATGATGCGGGTGATCACGTCTTCGCCGAAGCTGATCTGGCGGTTAAACTCCCCGTATTGCGCTAAAATCTCGCCGGTAAGGCAGTTGACCACCTCTCCGTAAACGGTGGTGGTGCCTATGTCGATGGCCAAGGCGAAGTTTCTGTCCGAGGTGTTTCCGGACTGTACATTAATAATGCGCGTTTTGCCGCATTCGCTGCGGACCGGGCGCGCCAGGATGAGAGTAGCTTTAAAGTCATCTTCGCGCAATGCATCCGGCAGCTTGCGCAGCACGGGCAGATTCACTTCCAGGCCGTGCTCATTTTCCTGCATGCGTAGATGATTGATTAAACGGGTCATGTCGCAGACATTATCCCCGAGAGTCGGAGGCGTAAGCTCCAGATACTTTTTCTCCACAGGAGGAATGAACAGACCCTGTTCCTTCAGGTAATCCATATCCATTTCCTGAATCCGGGCGGTCTTCCTGGGAGTGGAAGCCATATTGAGAACCGCTGAATCCACCGAGCTTTCCACGGGAACCAGGACCGTAAGGTCTTCGTTGACCACGGATTTGCAGGCCAGGCGGTAGCCTTTTTCCCAGTCTTCCGGACGGAGCTTCTCCCTGCCTCCTCCTTCTACTTCGCCTTCTTCAATGTGCACCCGGCATTTTCCGCACGCGCCTTCCCCGCCGCAAGATGCATTGATGTGCACCCCCGCCTCCATGGCGGCTCTCAGCAGGATGGTTCCCGGCTCCACCTTGATTTCCTTTTCGTGAGGGAGAAAACGAATTGTGACCATAAGGTATTAACCTCCTTAAACGAACACCGTTTGGGATGTTCACGAAAAAACTGCGTCTGCCGCTCCTTGCAGGCGTTTTATCTCGTCTTCCGTGTAGGGCGTCAGGTCCTTCATGTCCGGGTCCAGGACCTCTCCGGGAACGAATCCATGGAGAGTGAGCCTGGAAAAACCCAATTCTTTGAGTTGCGAAGCCATGAGGAGAATTTCCTGCTCGCCGCAAATGTCAGGCGCCACTGTAGTACGGAGAATCCGGCCTGTCTCCATTTTTTTTATAATAATCAAACTTTCCTTGATTATACTTGCAGGAATGGGGACTCCCGCGGCAATAGAGTAAGGCTCATCTTCAAGCGGCGCTTTAAGATCTAACAAAATCCTATTCAAAATTCCGTCATTTATAACATAGTCCAATAAGTGGGGCTGTGTGCCGTTGGTTTCCACGCACGTCTCCAAGCCCATGTCGCACACTCGACGGAGCAAGTCCGGCAAGCCCCGATGCATGGTGGGTTCGCCCCCTGTAAAGCAAACTGCTTTCAGTTCCGGATGTTTGTTTTTTATGGTTTGAAGTTCGTCAAACAACTCCTCGGGAGAAATAGTTTCTTTGGTCTGCGGCCCCACTACCAATTCGGCGGCATTGCACCACGGACAACGTAAATTACAAAACGCCAAGTAGACGTTTACGCACGGCGCATCCGACCAATGGCCGGATTCTTGGAATTCGACGCCCTTAACGGGGGGATCAAGTGGGTCCACTATTTATCCAATTTCTCCTTAAGCAGTTGGTTGACGGTTTGGGGATTGGCTTTTCCCTTGGTTTTTTTCATGATCTGGCCCACAAAAAATCCCATGAGCTTTTTCTTGCCGCCGCGGTAGGCTTCCGCTTCCTCGGGGCAGGCGTCCAGAACTTCCTGGACCATGCTTTCGATTTCCCCTGAATCGGAGACCTGCACCAGGCCCTTTTCCTTGACAATGGCCTCCGGGTCGCGCTCATCGGTTTCCATGCACTCGAAAACCGTTTTGGCGATCTTGCCGGAGATGACGCCGTCCTTGATGAGTTTGAGCAAGGCGGCCAGGCGCTGGGCGCTGATGGGCGATTCCGTCACGCTGATGCCTTTGGCGTTCAGCAAGGCGGCCAGGGCGCCCGTCACCCAGTTGCAAACCTGTTTTGGATCGTTGAAGATTTCCACGCACGCTTCGTAATAATCGGCCATTTCCCGGGCGCTTGTCAGGAACACGGCGTCGTCCTGGGCCAGCCCGTATTGCTCCAAAAAGCGGGCTTTGCGCTCTTCGGGCAGCTCAGGCAAAAGCCCCCTGACCTGCTCAATCCATGCTTCGTCAATGACCAAAGGAACCAGGTCGGGATCCGGAAAGTAGCGGTAATCGTGGGCTTCTTCCTTGCCGCGCATGGAGAAAGTGCGATTTTTTTCGGCGTCCCACAGGCGGGTTTCCTGAATCACTTCCCCGCCCTCTTCCACCAGCGTGGACTGGCGGTCGATTTCGTAAGCGATGGCCCTTTCCACGTTGCGGAAAGAGTTCATGTTCTTGATTTCCGCCCGGGTGCCGAACTCTTCCTGGCCCCTGGGGCGCACGCTCACGTTGGCGTCGCACCGGAAAGAGCCTTCCTCCATGTTGCCGTCGCAGATGTCCAGATACCGCAAAATGGCGTGAAGCTGCTTGAGGTAAGCCGAAGCCTCCCAAGGCGATCTCATGTCCGGCTCGCTGACGATTTCGATCAAGGGCGTGCCGGTGCGGTTCAGGTCCACCCGGGATACGGGGCGATGGGAGTCGTGGGTCAGCTTGCCTGCATCCTCTTCCATATGGATTCGGGTGATGCCGATCTTCTTTCTGCCCTGGTCCGTATCCACCATCAAGTGGCCGTGTTCGGCGATGGGCAGTTCGTACTGGGAAATCTGATACCCCTTGGGCAGGTCGGGGTAGAAATAGTTCTTGCGGGCGAACCTGCTGTAAGGAGAAATGGAGCATTGGGTGGCCAGAGCCATGCGCATGGCGTAATCCACCACCCTTTTATTGAGGACGGGCAGCGATCCCGGCATACCCAGGCACACAGGGCATGTGTGGGTATTGGGGGAAGCGCCGAAGGCTGTGGAACAGCCGCAAAAAATCTTGGATTCGGTCTTTAGTTGCGCATGCACTTCCAGTCCGATCACCGCCTCAAATTCCATGGTAAATGTCTCCGCTTTTTCAGTTCGCCAAATTATCAAACAGGGATCATACAACAAGCCAAACACTAATGTACATTGCCAATGCCTTTTTTAGTTCAACCACCGAGGATGTCAAGCATGGATTGCAGCTTATCACCCATGTAAAGCAAATTGTTTTGACAAACGGAGGCGTCGCGATTAGTTTCCCAAAACAATGGACGCCGCTTGGCGAAACAGCCTCCGATAATTAAAAGAAAGGGTTTCATGAAATTCCTGCTCTGCGTTCTGGGAGTCGCCATGTTCATAGAAGGCGTTCCCTGGTTCGCCAATCCTGAAAAATACCGGGAGTTTTTACTTCAACTAACTGAAATGCCTCCGGCCAATCTTCGCAAAATGGGCCTGGCTTTAATGGCGGGAGGCTTGCTTTTGGCCTACTTAGGAAGAATGTGAAAAAGGTATACGGATATACCAAAGGGTTGAAAACCGCCCAGTTGAAGCATTTGGAAAAATTCTACAACAGGAAGGTTGCGCCCGATTTGATCGTTTCTCAGGAGTTGGCCCTGGACATGGGCAGGCTGTCTGCGGAAATCCGCCGGCAGATCGGCATTCTGGTGGACAGGCTGGGAAGAATCCGGTTTGTGATGGTGGGGGACGGCGTCCAGATCAACATCCCCAGCCTCCACGACTACCGGGCCGCCATGGGGCGCCTGAACGGCCTGCGCCTAATCCACACCCACCTGAAAAACGAGCCCCTGACCGACGATGACCTGACGGACCTCGCCTTATTGCGGCTGGACCTCATCACCGCCGTAACTCTCGACGAAACGGGCGCGCCCCATCGTTTCCACGCTGCGCACCTGATCCCGAGCAAGCCCGGCGAAACGCCGTATGAAGTATTGCCCCCCATGGATCCCGGCTCCCGGGATATCAGCTTTCGAGCCTTTGTCAGGGAACTGGAGGCGGAGCTTGTCCGTTCCTCGGGGGTGACCAAGTCCCAGAAGCAGCAGGCCAGCGCTTTTTTGGTGAGCGTCACCAACGCCCCCAGGCGCGAGGCTACGGATTCCATGACGGAGTTGAAGGAGCTCTGCCGGACCAACGACATCTTTGTGGCTGCGGAAATGATTCAATACCGGACCAGAATGGACGCCCGGTTTCTTATGGGCAAGGGCAAAATCCGCGAGCTGACCATTGCGGCCATGCAATACGGCGTGGACATCGTCATCTTCGATCAGGATCTGAACCCCTCCCAGATTCAAGCCATAACCAATCAGGTGGAACTGCCGGTCATTGACCGCACTCAGCTTATCCTGGACATCTTCGCCCAACGGGCCATGACGTCCGAAGGCAAGCTCCAGGTGGAACTGGCCCAGTTGAAATACATGCTGCCCAGGCTGCTCGGCCGGGGCACGGCCATGTCGCGCCTCATGGGCGGCATTGGCGGCCGCGGTCCCGGGGAAACCAAGCTGGAGGTGGACCGCCGCCGGGTGCGGGAGCGTATCACCCGCTTGGAAAAGTCCCTGAAAAACGTCTCCAAACGCAGGCAGACGCAAAAATCCGCCAGGGAACGTAAAGGGCTGCCCATCGTTTCCATCGTGGGCTACACCAACGCGGGAAAATCCACTCTGTTGAACACCCTGACCCAGGCGGAAGTATTGGCGGAAAGCAAGCTGTTCGCCACCCTGGACCCAACAAGCCGGCGCTTGCGCTTTCCCGAAGACAAGGAAATCATCATCACCGACACCGTGGGGTTTATCCGGGATCTGCCCAAGGATCTGGTGACCGCCTTCGCCGCCACCCTGGAGGAATTGAAAAGCGCCGACCTTTTGCTTCACGTCATCGACGCCAGCAACCCCAGAATGGCCGAGCAGGTGGAGTCGGTGGACAAAATCCTGGAGGACATCGGGGTATCGGCCATCCCCACCATCCGCGTTTTGAACAAGGCCGACAAGGTGGAGCCGGAGGAAATGGAACGATTGTGCAGGAGCCTTGAAGGGATGCCCATCAGCGCTCTGGACCGCCCCAGCCTGAGGCCATTAACCGAAACCATCATCGAAAGACTATTTGCGGAGAGCTCTGAGTAAAAAAACGGTATAAATGAATTGACCAGAAGACAGTTTATTGATAACCTGAATCATTTGCAGGAACGCTGCACCGCACTCTGGACGCCACAAGTCCATTAGAAAGACCGGGAAATTTGATGACCAACGGGATCAGGAACCTCCCCAGCGTCTACCAACCAAGAACGACGCCCAGAATTGAACCAGCTAAGCGGCTGAACAACAGAGAACCGGACTCTTCGCGCTCCGACCGTTCCCCCCGATCCTTTCGTTCTGAAAAAGCCAACGAAAACCCCATTCCCCTGCGTCTTGTGGAAATCCGCTCCCACGAAGCAACCTATGCGGATCCCGCCGGTAAAGGCCGGATTGTCGATCTTTTTGCATAATTTCTATGAAACCCCCACTCATTACCGGCTCGTCAGCTTTTCGCCGATCTCCGCGGCCTTGGCAGGATCCAATTCCGGCAGGATGGAGGCGACTTTGTCGCTTTTCATCTTGGAGAAGAGTTTGACCACCAGGTCAATTTCCAGCTTGTCGATCATGGGAGCGCTCTTTTTAGCCGGCATTTCGGATAGTATTTTGATAAGGTGCTTCTCCCGCGCATTAAAGGCCCCTTCCAGTTGCTCCAACTGGGCGTAGATTTCTTTTTGGATGGCTTCCAATTCCGCGATCTTTCCTTCCACTTCCGTACGAAGGAGCTCCAATTCCTTACGCTCCCTTTCCAGCTTGTGGGCTTCCATTTCCTGGGGAGTCAAGGCCATATTGGAATCTTCAGCAGCGGCTTCGCCCTCGCCCATGGCGGCGGCTGGAGCCGTAGAGTCCCGCCCCCCTTGATTGGGTTGATCAGCGGCGGCGGCTTCCTCCGCCGGAGTTTGAGCCATGGCCATGCTGGGCTCCAGGTTGACTTTCAGGTCGGGCTGGGCCATGAGCACCAGGGATATCCCAAGTTTGGCCAGGATGATCGCCGCAACCAGAATAAAAATGGGGGCGCCTTTGAGATTGCGCTTATTTTTCATGATTACAACCGCTCCTGCGTGGATCTGTGGAGGCTGGCCATTTCGTCCGTCTCCTTTTGCTCCATCCTGCCGGTTTCCAGCTTATACTGAGTAAAGCGTTCCTCCCGGAGGAGTTCCATGGATTTCCGGCTGGCCGATGCTTGCACCAGCTCCTGCCTGCGTTTTTCCACAACGCCTTTTAAGCGCGCTTCGTTTTCCACAGCCCGCATGGTCTGGGCTTTCAGTCCTCGAATATGGTCCGCGTGCATCCTGAACTCATTTTCCCACATTCCTTTTTCCAGACCTGCATCCCAATTCCGCTGAGCGCTTATTTCCTGCAGCCTTGACTGCTCCAAAAACGCCTGGGCTTCCTGGAGTGCGGCCAGGGCTTTGGCCAACTCCATTTGGGCTGTACGTTCCTTGTATTTGCGGAGCTTCAAAACCGGCTCCAGGCGAAATTGAAACTTTTTCATTCAGGGGGCCTTTCAAACAGACCTTATAAATCCTGCTGCGTAAAACCGTGTTCGTGCGATTAACTCTTTCAAGTTTCCTGCCAACATGTCTCATTCGGCTATTTTTTTGCAGCTTTTTCCACCGTGCCGAACAAGGCGGTCAGTTGTTGCACGCATTCCTCGTACGAAACCCCTTCCATCATGTCCTGGCGCAAAAACTGCTTCATCTTGCCAATCATGGACTTGGCGTAGTCCACGTCGGGGTCGCTGCCGTCCACATAAGCGCCGATGGAAATGAGGTCCTCCACGTTCTGGTAGGCGGCCAAAACCTCGCGAAACCGCTGGGCCATACGGGTGTGTTCGCCGGATACAGTGGCGCGCATGACGCGGCTGACCGATGCCAGCACGTCCACTGCCGGATAATGCCCCTGATTGGCCAGCTTGCGGGAAAGGACGATGTGTCCGTCCACAATGGATCGCACGGCGTCGCCCACGGGGTCGTTCATGTCGTCCCCCTCCACCAAAACCGTGTAAATGCCCGTGATGCTGCCCTTGCCCTGCACGCTGCCGGCGCGCTCCAGCAACTTGGGCAGTTTGACGAAAAAGGAAGGCGTGTAGCCCTTCACCGTGGGAGGCTCTCCCGCGGCCAGGCCCACGTCCCGGGAGGACATGGCGAAGCGGGTGACGGAGTCCATCATAAGGATGACGTTTTTGCCCTGATCCCGAAAATACTCGGCCAGGGTGGTGGCCAGGTAAGCCCCGCGCATGCGCACGAGGGGGGAGGTGTCGGAGGTGGCGGCCACCACAATGGATCGGCCCATGCCGTCCGGCCCCAGGATTTCGTCCACAAAATCCTTTACCTCCCTGCCCCGCTCTCCAATCAGGGCCACGATGCACACGTCCGAAGCCATGTGGCGGCTGATCATGCCCATGAGCACGCTTTTTCCCACGCCGGAGCCGGCCATGATGGCCACCCGCTGTCCCTGCCCCACGGTGATGAATGAGTTGATCACCCGGACGCCCACGTCGGAGACCTGATTGACGGACCTGCGATGCAGGGCGTTTACCACGTCTGCATATAGGGGATACATGTCCGTGGCGGCTATGGGGCCTTTATCGTCCATGGGCTGGCCCAGGCCGTCGATGACCCTGCCGAGATACGCGTCGCCCACGGGCGCCAGGGGCTGCTGCTGGCGAGGCACAATGCGGCACCCTAGCTGGATGCCCTGCATCTCGCCGTAAGGCATGAGGAGCATGCGTTTTTCCTTGAATCCCACCACTTCGGCCGGAATGCGCCTGCCTTGGGTGGTCACAAGGTCGCATACGGCGCCCACGCTCATCTGAGGGCCGTAGCCCTCCACGATCAAGCCCACCACCTGATCCACCTTGCCTTCCGGCAACACGGGCTGGGAGATTTGAATCGCTTCCTGATATGCTGAAAAATCCATGAAGACGCGCCTTATCGCCTGGAGTAGTAAATGTCCATAATAGCCTGGGAGACCTTGTCCAGGCGGGACTCGATGCTGGCGTCCACCTCTCCGAAATCGGAGCTGACAATGCAGCCGCCTTTTTCCACGGAGGAGTCGGGCACGATGTTGATGGAGCGAAGGGATGCGACCTTTTCAAAAAATTCCGGCCTCATTTCATCTAGGAACTCAAAATCCGAAGGGTCTACGCGAACGGTCACCTCCTGCCAGTCCGAGACCACGGAGAGGGCTTCCATGACTGCATTTTTGACGGTTTCAGGCTCCAGGTCCACCTGAGCCTTGATCACCTTGGCTGCAATGGCCGACACCAGGGATAGAATTTCCTTTTCGTGTTTTTGGACGAATGTTTCGTGATAGGAATCCAGGTCCCGGGAAATCTGTTCAATGCGGTCCAGGATTTTTTCCAGCTTCATGGACCCTATTTCCTGCCCGTCCTTCTCCCCTTGCTTAAAGCCCTGCTCATAGGCTTCCCGCTCTACTTCCTCGGCATGCTTGCGGGCTTCCTCCAGGATTTCCTGGGCTTGTTGATGGAATTGCTCCAGATCAGGCTCAGCCTGTTCTTCGCGCCCCTCATCCTCAGGCATGGCATGCCGGGGAGGCTTGGCAGGCTTGGGGGGCTCGGGTCTGGCCAGTTCATTCAACAAAAAAGGCTGATATTGCATACTTTTCTCTTGTTTCGGATTATCCATATCAGACCAGGACATCCTCGGAGCCGCGGGCTATAACCACCTTGCCCTCGGCCTCCAACTGCCGTGCAATGCGAATGACGCCCTGTTGGGCGGCTTCCACTTCGGCCAGACGCGTGGGGCCCATGACTTCCATGTCTTCCCGCAGCATTTCCGCAGCGCGTTGGGAAAGGTTTCCGAAAACCTTGTCCTTCATGGCCTCGGAGGCGGATTTGAGGGCCACAACCAATTCGCTGGTGTCCACCTGCTTGAGGATCTCGCGCATGCCCTTGTCGTCCACCTTGAGCAAATCTTCGAACACGAACATGAGCTGGCGGACCTTCTCCGCAATCTCGGTGCGCTCTTCTTCCATGGTGGTCATGACGGTTTCTTCCGTAGCCTTATCCACCTCGTTGAGGATATTGGCCAGGGCTTCGGCGCCGCCGATCTCCCTGCCGCCGGAATCGGAAATGGTGAGAACCTCCTTTTGCAGGGAGGAATCCACCTCGTGGATAATTTCTATGGGAACCTGATTGATGTCGGCAACGCGCATGGCGATGTCGGCCTGCACTTCCTTGGGCATGCCGGCAAGTACGGAAGCGGCCTGGCCGGGCTTCATATGGGCCAGGACCAGCGCCACCGTCTGGGGATGCTCGCCGGAAAGAATGCGGATGAGGGCCTGGGGATCGATTTTTTCAATATAAGCAAAGGGCTCTTCCCTTTCCTCGGCGTCCAGATCCTGAAAAATCTCTTTGATCGTGAGTTCGTCAAAGGTGGAATGCACCACCTTTTTCACGAACTGGTCGCCCTGAATCATCAACTCGTCCTTGCGCTCGACTTTATCCACGAATTCCTCGTAGACCTTGGTCAGCACGCTGGAGGGAACGAACTGGATTTCCCGCATGTAGTTGGCGATTCGATTGACTTCCTTGGGGGCCATGTTTTTCATAACCTTGGAGGCGTAGTCCTCGCCCATGGCCAGAAGAAAAATAGCCGCTTTTTCAGGACCTGTCAGTTTTTCAGGATCTAATGTCTTGCCGCTCATTGCTCCACCTCTCCCAACCAGCCTCTAACAAGCTGCTCCGCTTTTTCAAACTCGTCGAGCGCAAGCTGCCTGGCCCGCAACGAAATGTCAATTTCCTCCGGGGCCTCGGGCAGGAGAGCCATTTCTTGATGCTCCAGGGCCTGAGTTTCTTCCTTTTCAGGTTCGGGCGGCTTGACGCTTTTGAGGATGGGCCGCACCACAAACACGAAGGTAAGGAGCATAAGCAGGGTCAGCAAGGCCCACTTGCCGTACATGTTCAGGTATTTTGTTATGGCGCTGGGAGCTTCGGCTGCGGCCATGTCCGCCCCTGGCAAGGATGTAAACTGGAAGGAAGAGACCGTCACCTGATCTTCCCGGTCTTCGGAATAGCCCATGGCGTTCTTGACAATGCCTTCAAACTGCTTGAGTTCTTCGGCGGTTCTGGGAACGAACTGGGCGGTGCTGACTCCGTCCTGATTTTCAACGGTTTTGTATGTGCCGTCCAGGACGGCGGCGACGGACAATCGGGTGATTGTGGGCAGCACTTTGGTGACGCGCCTCTGAACCCGGTTGATTTCGTTGTTGGTGACTTCATCCTGCTTTTGGGTGCGAGACTGCCCCAAGGCGGCCCCGCTGGCCATTCCAGGCTGGTTATTCATGGTATTGACCGTGGCCCCGCCGGGAGTTTCCTTAACTGTGTCCTCCGTGCGCTTTTGCTGGCTGCGGACAACCACGGAATCGGGATCGTAGGTCTCTTCCGAATATTCCTCCTGGTCGAAATCCATTTCAGCGCGAACGCGCACAATGGCTTTGCCCGGGCCGACTATCTGCTCCAGCATGGATTGGACGTGCTTGGCAAGACGGTCTTCGGTCTGCTGCTGCATTTCCAGACGATTGTTAGCCGCCAGAGCGGCGTCGTCCCCTTCGCCGGCGCCCTTGAACCAGACCTTGCCGGTGGTGTCGACCACGGTTACCTGCTCGGTTCCCAGGCCCTCCACTGCATTGGCCACCAGATTGACTATGCCGCTGACCTGTCCGGAGGATAAGGGACGGACGAGATCCAGCAGAACGGAAGCCGTGGCCGGGGATGTGGTTTCCACAAACACCGTATCCTTGGCGGGAACGATGAGCACCTTGGCGGAGCGGACTTCGTTGAACTGCCCGATCGTCCGGGACAACTCGCCTTGCAGGGCGCGTTGGTAATTCAGCTTCTGAACGAATTCGGTGGTGGAAAAGCTGGACTCGTCAAAAATTTCAAAGCCCACGCTTCCGCCTTTGGGAAGCCCCTCGGCAGCCAGGGAAAGACGCAATTCATACACCTGCTCTCCGGGAACCAAGACTGCGGTTCCGCCCTGAGCGAGCTGATAGGGGATCCTCTGCTCCTGGAGCTTGGACACGATTTTCCCCGCATCCTCCTGGCTCAACTGGGAAAACAAGACCTGGTACTCGGGGGTTCCGGCCCAGAAAAACATGGCCGCAAAAGCTGCGACCAAACCGGCCAGGACCACCACCAGGGCGATTCTGCGCCCCGGAGTCATGGACTGGAATATTTGCGCTATCCGCTGAAGAAGATCGTTCATTTAAACCGTGCTTATCCGTAAGAGAGATTAAAAGGGCATGCGCATGATTTCGCGATAGGCGTCTAATGCTTTATTACGCACCTGCAGGAGAAAACGTATGTTGATGTCCGCTTCCTGCAGGGCGATCATGGCTTCGTGAATGCCGGTCTTGCCGTCCAGGTTTTGGACCACCGTATCGTCGGCCTTGATCTGGGATTCGTTCACGGAATCGACCATCTTTTTCAAAACAGACCCGAACGAACCGTCCTCTCCGGCCGCCGCTTTTTTTACTTCCTGGGCGATTACGCTTTGGCCCCCTACTCCGGTTACTCCGTTCATAACTTGCTCCTATGCTTGTCCGGCCCGTTGCAGGCCGAAAATTTCATATTTTACTTGCCGATTTCCAGGGCTTTGAGAGCCATGGAACGGGCCGTGCTCAACGCCGCGGCATTGGAGTCGTACACCCTTTTGGCCATGAGCATGTTGGCCATTTCGGTGACCACATTGACGTTGGGCAACTGAAGGTTGCCGTTTTCGTCCGCATCGGGATGCTCGGGCCGGTACACCATGGGAAAGGGGCTTTGATCGGCGACAATATCCACCAGCTTGACCCCTTCCACCACCTGCTCCCCTACGGACAGATTTTCATGCTCCTTGACCGGGGCCGGGGACACAACAAGGAACTTACGCTGATACGGCTGCCCGTTGGCGGTGCGCGTGGTGTTTGCGTTGGCCAGGTTTTCGGAAACCACGTTCATTTGAGCCCGGCTGACGGACAATGCGCTGGCGCTGGCGTGCATGGCGTTTAACAGGTCCATTATTTGCCTCCCTCATTGATGGCGTATTTGATCAATGCGAATTTTCTTAACAGGGATTCCACGCTGGAGCGGTACATCAGGTTGTTTTCCGCCAGATTGGCCATTTCCTGGTCGATATCCACTCCGGCGTTCGCAGCGGTCGTGATTTCCGGGCTGCTTCCCTCCATCACATTGTAGTGTTTGGAATGGGTCCGGGAGAGATCCTTAGATCCGCCTTGCATGGCTTTTTGCAGGCTTTCCCGGAAGTCGAGATCCTTGGCGTGATAATCCGGCGTCTCGATATTGGCCAGGTTGCCCGAAATCAATCCCTGGCGCTTTCTGGAGATGTCCAGGCTGCGAACCAGGTCCTGAATGGTTTTCCCTATGATTCTTGCATCCGGCATGATTTTCCCCTTTTTGCGTTGCAATCCTTAGTTATTCCTGGATAAAGCAAATTCCATGCCTGTTTTAGCGGGTTAACGCCGCGCTTCAAGATTTTTAGACTAAACGCACAAAATTTTAGTTGAAAACAGGCTTTAAGCCTTGGCTTGGTATTCGTTGAGCTTGTTGCGGAGGGTGCGCACGCTAATGCCCAGGATTTGCGCGGCATGGGTCCTGTTGCCTTCGGTCTGGTCAAGAGCCTGATAGATCATCTGCTCCTCCATTTCGCGCAAGGTGGTGGAAACGCTGGGTATAGAGTCCTGCCCGGGCAGGGCTTTGGGGGGCGGAGGCTCCATAAAAAGGTCGTTGTGATCGATTTGATCGCCTTTACAAAGGAGCACAGCGCGTTCGATGGTGTTTTCCAATTCCCGGACGTTGCCGGGCCAGTCAAGATTCAGGAGAGTGTTTTGGGCGTTTTTCGTCAAACCTTTGACGTTCTTCCCGTCCCGGGCGTTATACTTCCTGATAAAGTGCTCGGCCAGCAGGATCACATCGCTGGACCGCTCCCGCAAAGGGGGCAGTTTGAGGGGAATGACCGCCAGCCGATAGTAAAGGTCCGAACGGAATTTGCCGTCGGCGATGGCTTGTTCCACGTCCCGGTTGGTGGTGGCGACCACCCGCACGTCCACGTTGACGGGCGCAGTCCCCCCTACCCGGTCCACTTCGGATTCCTGAAGCACGCGCAGGAGTTTGGCCTGAAGGCCGATGTCCATTTCCGTGATTTCGTCCAGCAGCAGCGTGCCGCCGCTGGCCAGTTCGAACTTGCCGATTTTGCGGTTGATGGCGCCCGTGAAAGCGCCCTTTTCGTGCCCGAAGAGTTCGCTTTCCAGAAGGGTTTCCGGCAAGGCGGCCACGTTAACGGCCACAAAGTTTTTGTCCTTGCGGGAACTGCTGTAATGAATTTGTCTGGCGAAAAGCTCCTTGCCTGTTCCGGACTCGCCGGAAATGAGCACCGCGGCCTTGCTGTCGGCCACGGAGTCCACGACCTCCAGGCAGCGCTTCATGCGGTCATCCTGGGTGATGATTTTGACCGGAGACTTGCCTGCGGCCTTGGGGGTTCCGTTGGATTTGGAAACGCCCAGAGCGCGGCCCACCACCGCCCCCAGAATCTGAGCGCTAACCGGCTTAAGCAGAAAATCCCGGGCGCCGGATTTCATGGCCTCCACAGCCTGATCCACGCTGGCGTTGGATGAAACGAGGATTACGGGGATTTTGCCGTCCATTTTGCGGACGATGTCGGCTCCGCTCAGGCCGGGCGCCTGATCATTGGCGATAATCAGGTTGTACTCATTGCTTTTCAGCCTTTCCAGGGCCAGAGCGCCGTCGCCCACCGCCTGGATGTCGTATCCCCGGTTTTCCAGAAAATCAGACCAGGCCAGCCTGTCCTGATATTCATGTTCCACCAATAGTATGCTGTCTTTTTCCATGTTTCTTTCGCCGCCTGGGATGCGCTCGTCTATGAAAGGCGGCCCATTTTGACTCGCCCAAAATCTTTTGAAAAAAATAGATCAGCCGGTCTTATCCCAGGCCCCTTTCACCTGAACCTGCTCCAGTTTGGCTTTGGCCGCCTTAGCCCAGACATTTTCGCCGGACTGGACCAAAGACTCCAGTATTTCCGTCGCCCTGGCCGCCTCGCCTAAAGAGGCGTAACAACGGGCCAGCTTGAATTCCAAAGCAGGATAGGAGTTGGGGCCTCCGGACAGTTCCAAGGCCTGTTCAAAATGCTCTACGGCCTTGCTTGTCAGCTCCATTTCCTCGTATAAGTCGCCGATGCCTTCCTGAATATCCACGGCCGCCTGGGTGTTGGGGGGATCGCTTTTCATTACAAGATCCACGGCCTTGTTGAAGGCTTCTACGGCGTCTTGATATTCGCCTTTATTTTTCAACAATTTGGCATATTGAAACATAAGGTTAAAATCATCGCTGTATTGAGTCCCGGGGCGCAGGCAGACGCGAAGAGCCTGAATGGCGGGATCGGTCTCCCCGCGTTCCAGATAAATATCCGCCAACTGATGATAGGCTTCCACAAACCGGGGTTCGCCCGGATATTGCAGGACAAAGGTTTCAAAAAGCCTGCGGGCGTTTTCGATTTCTCCGACCTTTTTGTTGCAATCCGCCATGATGAACATGATATCGGCGGGCTTGGGATCGTCATAAAACCGGGAGACCTTTTCCAGTTGGGTCAAGGCCCAGGAGCACATTCCCGTCTCCCTGTACGCGTTGGCTACGATGAACATAAGCTGGGGCATTTCTTCAAAGGGAACCACGTCCCGAACCTTGTCATAGTATTCCACAATATGGGCGAAATCTTTTTCCCTGTGATCCCTTGTAAAAATTGCCTCCAAAGAGGCCAGAAGAGCCTCCCGCACGTCGTCATGGAGCTTGGTGAATGGATGGCGGGCAAGCAGGCCCAACAGAATGGAAACCGAGTCCTCGTATCTTTTTTCATCATGGGCCAGGCGGGCCAATTTGATCATGGACACCTGAGCCAGGGGATGGTCGGGATTATTGCGGACGATTTCCTGGTGGATGTCTTTGGGCGTCTTGTCCTCCATGATGTCCGAATCAGGATTTTCGTCAATATAATCCGCCAGGCGCACAAGGCTTATCAGCCTTCCGTCGCTTCCGGGAAAATTGCTGACCACCATCTTATAAATCATGGCGGCCTTATCCTGCATGCCTTGGTCCTTGAAGGAATCCCCGATTTGGGTGAACAGGATGTCTTTATCCGGGGTGTCGGGAAAGGTGTTCACCGTTTGAAAGAACAACTCCCTGGCCTTTGGATTAGCCTTTAATTGGTAGTAGTTTTCCCCCATATATCGGGAGAAGTCGGGATATATGAACCGGGCCTGAGGTTCCTTTTTTTCTATTTCCTGAAGCATTTCCAGAGACTTTTTATAAGCTCTCTCCTCGTGCATGACTTTGGCTTTTTCCAGGAGGGTCGCTTCCACGTATTCGGAGTCGGGGTAGTAGCCTAAAAGCATGTCAAAGACGCCCAGGGCCAGGTCCTTTTGCCCGTTGGCCAGTAAGGCCTGACCGCGCAAAAGCATAAAATCCGGGCTCATGGCCCGGTCCTTATATTTATCCCAGACCAAGTCGGCATAGGCCGCCGCCTCGGGATAATTGCCTACTTTTTTGTACATCTGCACCAGATAAACAATGGCCTGGGGCGCAAAGCGGGAATTGGGGAACTGTTTAACGGCGCGGCGATATTTTTCGGCCACGTCCACAAACCGCTTTGTAAGGTTTGCGCCGTACAATCCGTGATAGGCCCTGGCCGTCAGAAAGATCGCCGGTTCCAATTTTTCGGAAAGAGGATAGCTCTGCTCCAAGATTGAAAAGTCTCGAATGGCGTCCTGCCACTGGCCGGTTTTGTATTCCTCCACGGCCTTGGAGAAAAGATCCTGGTCGGGAGTTCCCGAACCGTTGGCCTCGCTCAACAAAGGGCCGTCGTAGGAAAAGTCATGCCCCGCCGTGGCCGGGTTCAAAGGCCGCTTGATGGGATAGCGCGAATCCCCCGGCGGCTTGACCACAGGAGGAGGCGTTTCCTCAATCTTGACCGGTTCGGGCGGTGGTTCGGGCTTGGGAGCTGATTCCGGCCTGATAATTGTCGGCCTGCCCTCGATATCATAGCGGCCGTTGGTTATAACCGTCCCTCCGGTGGATGTCAGGGGCGCCGCCGGCGGCTTTACGGCAGGCGGCGCAGGCGCGGCGGCGGCGGGTTTTGGCGCCGAAGGCGCAGGGGCGTTTCCCGCCATTTCCAAAGTCAGCCTGGTTTTCGCCTTATTGAGGGAATAATCCAGCGTGACGGCCGGTTCTTTGAGCAGCGCTAAAATGGAAACCACGTCCTGGCGCTTTTGGGAAACGGACAGATCCTTAATCAGGGAGTCCTTGGCCCAAAAGGGCTTGTTGGCGCCCGGCCCCAGAGAGGAGTTTTGAAAGGCCAAAAGCACTTCGTTTTTAGAAAGCCTGATTACCGTGTACGAGGACGGGTCGGACAGGGAAACGAGCATTTGCGTTTTGCCGTCAACGAGCCGAGCTTCCACTTTGCGGACCTGCCCCTGAGCCAGGCTGGAAGAAGCCAGGGCGAAGAACGCCAGAATCAGTAAGCAGCCTTTTTTTAGTTTGAAATTTTGCATAAAACGACAGTCGCACCGGCCTTGAGTTTTCCGCCTCACTAAGCCTGCCAGGAAAATCCGTAACGGCATGCAGCCAGAGGCTTGGTCTAGTGCACAGGTAATAAGGCAAGGAATGTGCCACGGATTAGGGGCCAAGAAAAATCAGAATAACAAACTGAAATAATGGGAGAAACAAGGGAGAAAAAGTTAAGAAAAAAGAATGGAGGCGTGAATCAACGCCTCCATGACGGGTGCAGGACGATTTGTCGTCATATTTTTGACAAAGGAAAACTGGCGGCGAGAGGCCGCCGTTGCAAGCCCTTTAGTTGGGCCCCCGGATATTTTTCCGCTTCATCTTCTCCACCAGAGTGGTCCGGTTGATATGGAGCAGCTTGGCGGCCTGGGTCTTGACCCAGTTGGCTTCTTCAAGGGCCTGGACGATAAGGTTCTTCTCGTACTCTTCCACGGCGTGGTCAAAGCGTATGCCGCCGGAGGGGAGTTTGAGGCCCGCCTCGGGCTCCTTGGAATCCAGGCCGAGGATGGTTGCCGGAAGGTCTTCCTTGTCGATGGTGTCTCCGCTGGAAAGGATGAGAACGCGTTCCACCACGTTTTCCAGCTCCCGCACATTGCCCGGCCAGTGGTGGCCCATGAGGGCGTTCATGGCGGCTTGGCTGATGCGTTTGACGGGTCTTTCCTTTTCGGCGGCCAGTTTGTTGATAAAGAAGTCGATGAGCAGGGGAATGTCGGACTTTCTATCCCTGAGAGGCGGCACCTCGATGGGGATGACGTTCAACCGATAATAGAGGTCTTCCCTGAATTCCTTTTTTTCCACCGCTTCCATCAAGTCCTTGTTGGTGGCGGCCAGAATTCTGATGTCCACGTGCATGGTGCGGGTGCTGCCGATGCGTTCAAAAGCCTGCTCCTGGATCACCCGAAGGAGCTTGACCTGGAGATTGGGGCTCATGTCGCCTATTTCATCCAGGAAGATGGTTCCGCCGTTGGCCACCTCAAAGCGGCCTATGCGGGTTTTATGGGCGCCGGTGAAAGCGCCTTTTTCATGTCCGAACAATTCACTTTCCAAAAGCTCTTCGGGAATGGCGCCGCAGTTGATGATCACCATGGGATCGTCCCGCCGGGGGCTGTTGTAATGGATGGCCCGGGCGATAAGCTCCTTGCCGGTTCCGGATTCGCCGGTGATCAGGACCGTGCTGTCGGTGTCGGCGACTTTTTCAATCAGCTCGAAAACCCGCTGGATCTGAGGGCTGTCGCCCACAAAGTTTTCAAAGCGGTATTTCTTTTTGAGCTGTTTTTTCAGGATGGTGTTTTCCCGCTCCAGGCGTTTGAATTTAATGGCCGTGGAAACGGAGTGCAGCAATTCGTCGAACTTAACGGGCTTGGTGATGTAGTCAAAAGCGCCCATTTTGATGGCTTCCACGGAATTGCGGATGCTGCCGAAGCCGGTGAGGACCAGGCACTGGGTGTCCTGAGAGTGTTTTTGCAGATGCTTAAGCACGCCCATTCCGTCCATGCCGGGCATGTTCAGGTCGGTGACCACCACGTCAAAAAACTGTTTATCCAGTTCGGCGACGGCTTCAGCGCCATCCGTCGCTGTATGGGTGCGATAACCGGCATCTGAAAGGACCTCGGTCAATGTGGCAAGAACGCCGGGGTCGTCGTCAACCAACAGGATTTTTTCCATTTTCTTTTTTGTGGCCATGGCAGGATTTTTTCTGGTCCTGGTGAAGGGAATTTCACCTAACTAAAATGAGTTTATTTAAGCCGCCCCGAGAAAATCCGACAAATAAAAACCGACCCATTGGGCGAACTCGTTATTTCTAATGTCCCAGTATATGATAAAATGGGCGGGAAATCAAGAAAAGGCGCCGATATTAAAGTTTTTTTTTATTCATTAAAAAAGCCCGCATTCGGACGAACCGAAACGGGCTGAAAACAATTGGGCGGGGAAAAGCCTCCCCCGCCCCAAATCATAGGGCATGTTTCCCATCAAACATGACGCATGTTCAGACTATGACTCCGCCTTGGGGATCAGACGTAATCTCCACGGCGGAACTTGAATGCCTCCACGCTGGCGTATAGAGCCGCCTGATTGACTATTTTGCCCACGCCTTCGTTGGCGTCCACGTGGCTTAGAACACGTTTGGCCGTCGCGGCTTCCAGCTCCATTTGATTCACCATGGAGTCCATGGACTTGAGCGTGGCGTCCGGATTTTCCAGGGCGGAGGTGTATTGCTCCAGCAGGCCCAGCAATTTGTCCGCCTGTTGGGCCGCCATCATCTGATAGTCCGGCCCGGCCTGAACCGGCATGGGCGCCCCCAAGGGAGCCGTCTCGGTCGCCTGCGAGGTCTGGTTCTTCCGGACTTGATCCAGAATGTTGCCGAAGCTGCCGTCCGATGTCCCGGACTTATTCTGCGCCTGTTTGTCCGGCATGAAGTATCCGCCGATCTTTGTTACGTCAACCATGTCCTTCTCCTTCGATAATCGCTTCCCGGAGGTTCCGGCGCCATCGGCCGGATTGGCTCCTCGCGCCCCATGCCGTTCCAGCCTGCAGCCCAAGCCGAGCCGGAAGAAAGGGGCGTCGCCCCGGACTTATCCCAGGACCTTTTTCAACTTTTCCTTTACGGCGTCTGCGGTAAAGGGTTTGACGATATAATTGCTCACTCCTGCCTGGACCGCTTCCACCACTCTGGTTTTTTGCGCCTCGGCGGTGACCATGACAAAAGGCGTTGCTTTCAACTTTTCATCGGCCCTGACGGCTTTCAAAAGATCCAGGCCCGACATGTTCGGCATATTCCAATCGCAAATAATCAAGTCAACGGGAGCGGCCTGCAATTGTTTGAGGGCCACGGCCCCGTCTTCCGCTTCCGAAATATTGGTAAAACCGATATCCTTCAGGATGTTTTTTACAATGCGCCGCATGGTGGCAAAGTCATCAACTACAAGCACTTTCAAATTCGGATCCATTGTTTGTTCTCTCCTTTGGAAAAAGTCCACATTCCCGACTTGCCCTTGGCCATCGGTTATGCAAGTTCTGTTCCTCACTACGAGGGGGACGTAAAATTTCCTTCCGAACAGGTTAAATCGGAAGCGGCGGACCCTTTTAGATGGGCGGAAAAATGGCTGTTTTCCACCTCAAAGAACAGATTCAAGTCATGTTCGTTTTTGCAGTCTTCCAAATCCATTCCCTTCCTGGCCACGGGTATGTCCGGAGACACTTCCCCCGGAAAGGCGCACTCGTTGATCAGGTTGCCCATAATGATGTTGGCAGCCTCCCGGAACACGTCTTCCACGTCTTTTTGGGTCAATTCCCTGTCTTCTCCGAACATTGCGCTTGCTATCTTTTCACATAACCCGGCGGATCCGGCTATGGTCACTTCCAGTCCGCCGTTTTTCAGGCCCACATTGGCAATGTAGGTTTCGTCTCCCTTGCATTCCGAAGCATCTTTCATGCCAACTTCCTGGGGAAACATGAAGTACATCTGTTCAAAAACGGTCAGGACCACTTGTCTGAGAGTTTCCTCGATAAACTTGTCAGGTTCCATGCTCGCACCTCCGGTAAGCGTGTAAATGAGCCGAAACCGGGAAAAATATTGGGGTCAAATTTTCCCGGCGGCACTTTTTTCCGTGTTGCGTTCAGAGTGCGGCATTCTCCGGCCATGAAGCCGGGCTTCAGGACAAAGAAGAATGCCGTCGCAAATTCTGAAATTGAGGGGCGTTCGGCGCCCCGGCGTCCATCCTCCCTGGGTTGAAAAAGACGCCGGGAGCCGAAAGAGGCGTCATTTTCGATACAAGGTGGGTTGGACGTAGGTAAAAGGGTGTTCTATGCCCGTCAGGCTTTCGGCGTGGCCCACAAAAAGGCGTCCGCCCTTTCTCAAGTGCCGGTAAAAGCCGTTGACCAGGGTGTGCTGGGTGGCTTTGTCAAAATAAATCATAACGTTCCGGCACATTATCAAATCAAAGGGCTCCAGAAAGGAGGCCTGCTCCATCAGGTTGTGCCGCTTGAAGGTCACCATATTCCTCAAGCGCTCCTTCACCTGATAATATCCGTCCTGCCTGCCGAAGCCCTTACGGAAATACCGGCGCAACAGGGTGATGGGAATGCCCTGCATCTTGGACTCCGAATAAACGCCGCCGGCGGCCTGCTTCAGGATGGCCGTGGAGAGGTCCGTCGCCAGAATCTTGGCGTCCAGGTTCGGCGCGCTGCGAAAATACTCGCTGATGCAAATGGCCAGGCTGTATGGCTCCTCTCCGCTGGAACAGCCCGCGGACCAGCAGCGAATCTTTATCTTTTTCCGGTTCCGTTCAAGAATTTCGGGAAAAACAACCTGCTCCAGGTAATCGAAATGATTTTTCTCCCGAAAAAAACTGGTCTTGTTGGTGGTGAGCGCATCCAGCATCCTCACCAGTTCAACGCCCTCCTGCTCGTTGCGCAGAAGGTCGAAATACTCTTCAAAACTTTGACACCCCGTCGCCCGTAAACGCCTTCCCAACCGGGCCTTGACCAGTTCCTTTTTTCCTTGGTGCAGATTGATGCCGCTTTTGGCGTACACCAAGGTGCTGATGCGTTTAAAATCGTTGTCAGTCAGTTCAAGCGTCAAGATCGTTCCCCCCAACCGGTTCCCTCCTCCAGGCAGGGGGAATTGCTCAGCGGCGTCACGAGGCCGTCAAATACTCCGCCTGGCTTTCCACCAGGCTGAACAAGCCCGCAACGTCCAGAATCATCCCGACTCTGCCGTTGGCCAAGATCGCCCCTCCGGCCAGCCCCACTACATTTTTCAGCATGGCGGAAAGGCTTTTAATCACAACTTCCTGTTTGCCGAGGATTTCATCCACCAGGATGCACTTTTGTTTGCCTTCGCTTTCGGCGATGACTACAATGGCGTCCCAGGGATCTCTGGTGTTGGGAGGGAAATCAAACAGCTCGTGAAGCCTGATCAGGGGATACAAACTTCCGCGGATTTTGATCATTTCCCCTTTGTTAACCACGGTGTGGCAGTCTTCCCTGTTGGGCCTGATGGACTCCAGAACGCTGATGGTGGGAATGACGTAAGACTGCTCCCCGGCTCTGACGATGATGCCATCAATTACGGCCAGGGTCAACGGCAACTTAAGCAGAATGGAAGTTCCCTGCCCTTTCCGGGACATGACCTCCACTTTTCCCCGGAGTTTGTCCAGAACGCCTTTGACCACGTCCATGCCCACCCCCCTGCCTGAAACGTCCGTCACCTTTTTGGCGGTGGAAAAGCCGGGGTGGAAAATCAGCCCGAAAATATCCTGATCGCTCATGCCTTCGGCGGACTGAATCAATCCTTTTTCCATGGCTTTAGCCGTCAGGGCTTCTTTGTCCAGGCCGCGTCCGTCGTCCGTCACCTCGATGATCATGTTGCCGCCCTTGTGATAGGCGTTCAATATGATGGTCCCTGCTTCGGGCTTGCCTGCGGCAAGGCGGTCTTTGGGGATTTCAATACCGTGGTCCGCGGAGTTGCGCACCATGTGGACCAGGGGATCGTAGATCATATCCACCACGTTGCGGTCGATCTCCGTGTCCTCTCCCATCATTTCCAGGTTGACCTTTTTTCCGGCCTTGGATGCAAGATCCCGAACCAGGCGGATCATTTTCTGGAAGGTGTTTTTCATGGGAATCATGCGCATGGACATGGCTATGCGTTGAATTTCGGAAGTGATGCGCCCCAATTGGGCCAGGTCTCCGGCCAGGTCCCTGTCTTTGCCGGCCGCCATGGCCAGACGCTGTTTGAGGACGGCCTCGTTGATGACCAATTCCCCCACCATATCCACCATGTTATCCAGCTTCAAGGTATCCACCTTGATGAAGCCGGCGCCGTTGCCTCCGGCGGCTTTTGCAGGCTGGCGATCGGCCTTTTGCTTGCGCAGCGCCTGGGCCACGTCTCTGGCCTTGGCCTTTTTTCCCTCTATGAGGATTTCGCCGATCTTTTTGCCCTTGGATTCGCCGGAAGCCTGTTTGGCCAGGGCCTCTTCCAGGTCCTCGGCCTGAACAACGCCTTTTTTTACCAGCAATTCGCCGACATCGAGCCCGTCGCCCTCAGGAATATTCTCCTCTTCTCCATCCTCCAAAGGCGCATTAACTCCTTCCCCTACCGTGTGCAGGCGCTCCAAAAAAGGGCCAAGCTCAAGGTATTCCGGCTCCAAACGCCCTGTTTTCAATCGGTCGTCCACATCGTCTATCAGGCGTGTGACCAAATCCACGCCGTCCAGGACAATATCCACCAAACTGGGGCTTACGGAAATTTTTTTGCTGCGGGCGTCATCCAGAACGGTTTCAATCTGATGGGCCAGCTTGTTGATTTCCCTGAGATTCAAAAAACCGGAGACGCCCTTGATGGTGTGAAAAGGACGAAAAATGGCGTCCACCAACTGGAGGTTATCAGGCTCCTTTTCCAATTCCAGAACATGAATTTCAATGGTGGAAAGGTGCTCCATGGACTCCTGAATGAACGACTCGATAAGCTCCCTGTCCTGGCTTAAATCCAGGGGAGGGGATTGGTCCTCGGTCTCAGCCGGTTCGGGGCCGGTCGCCCAAGGCTCCACGCATACCATGGTCGAGTCCGTGTACGGGCACTCGCGCAAAAATGCGCAAAGCCTTTCGATTTCGCCCGCGTCCTCCTCTACGGCTCTTTGCGTTTCCTGCAAAAGGGAAATGCCTTTACCCAATTCGTCCAGGGCCCTGCTGGGAGAATCCACTTCAAAGAGGGCCATTTTTTCGGCGACCCCTTTCAAACCTGCGCATAGATCCAGCCACGCCTTGGGGGCCGTTTCCTGGACAATTTTGCATACTGCGTCAAAATTATTCAGGATGTTACCCAAAGCCTGAATATCGTCCGGCTCCATTGTCACGACGCATAGAGCGCTTTCATCCAGAATCTTTTGAACTTGGTCCCTGTCTTCCACCTTGGCTATTCCTTTCGCAATCAACCTGGCTAATTTTACAAGAGATTAATAATTTCATCGGCTATTCTGTCCAAGGGATACTGCTTTTCCACGGCGCCGGCCTTCCATGCCTCTTTGGGCATTCCGTAAACCACGCAGGAGGCTTCGTCCTGGCCTAAGGTCCGTGCGCCCGCCTCCCTCATTTTAAGCAAGCCTTTTGCTCCGTCCGACCCCATGCCGGTTAGAATGGCCCCCACGGCGTTGGCGCCGGCGTATTGGGCGGTGGAGTTAAAAAGCACATCCACAGCCGGCCGCTGATGGCACACCATGGGGCCTGTCTTTACGTTGACGTAATAGCGGGCGCCGCTGCGTTTGAGGAGCATGTGGAAATTCCCCGGCGCAATAAGGGCCCGGCCCGGCAAAACCGCGTCGCCGTCTTCCGCCTCTTTGACGGCTATCTCGCAAAGTCCGTTCAGCCGCTCCGCAAAGGCGGTGGTGAAATTGGGGGGCATGTGCTGTACAACCACGATCCCGGGCATGGTGACGGGAAAACGGGTGAGGACGGCTTTCAGGGCCTCGGTGCCTCCCGTGGAAGCGCCGATGGCCACGACTTTATTGGTGGTTTCGGTCAGGGCTCTGGTGGCGGGTCTTGAAACGGGCGAAGCAGAGGCGGCCTGAGGCCTGGCGGCTCTGACATTGACCCTTGCAGCCGCGCGGATTTTGTCGGCCAGCTGCTGTTTCATGTCGCCCACGGAGTATGAGGAGCCCGGCTTGGACAGGACTTCCACGGCGCCGATCTCCATGGCTTCCAGAGCCATTTTCCCCCCTTTGGCTGTCAAAGAACTGACGATAATCACGGGCAAGGGGTAGTACTTCATAATCTTTCTAAGAAAGGTAATGCCGTCCATTCGGGGCATTTCCACATCCAGGGTGATGACGTCCGGCTTAAGGCTGACGATTTTATCCCGAGCTACGTAAGGGTCGGGCGCCGTGCCCACCACTTCAATCCCCGGTTCTTTGGACAGGGCTTCCGTGAAGATCTTCCGAACCACTGCAGAATCGTCAACAACCAAAACGCGTATGTCACTCATGCCTATCGCCTCTCAGGCTATCTCTTGTTCCTAAGGGTTAAAAATCCATGTCATCGCCGTCGTCTTCGCCAAGCCCGTCCAGGGAGTCCAGGCCAAGAGCGCGGACCAGGGTGTCCCGGATGACTTCCGGCTTGAACGGCTTCTTTACAAAAGCGGCGGCGCCCAGGTTCCGGAGTTGCTGCAGCTTTTCGTTCCGTCCTTCGGTGGTCACTACAACGACGGGAATTTCGGAAAACATGGGATTTTCTTTCAAAGCGGCCAAAAAGGCTTCTCCGTCCATGACCGGCATATTCAGGTCGCTGAGGATCACATCCACCCACTCATTATCCAGGATTTCCAGGGCCGTTTTTCCATTGTCGGCCTCCAAAAACTGCTCCACGTCAAACCCGGACATTTCGACGGTCCGCTTGACAATGGAACGCATGGATGAGGAGTCATCCACAATCATTAGTCTGAATCCCATAGATCTCCTCGCATCCTACTTTCCTTGGGTTTCTGCAGCGCCTTGCAAGCAAGGCCCGTTAACCCAGGTCGATAATATCCTGCACCTTCTGGTACTCATCCAAAAAGCCCGCCATGATGACCTGAAGGTCGTTGATGTCCATGCCATGCTGTTCCAGAATTTCGTCCCGCCCCCGAACATGAAGGCCCTGGCGACCAACTCCAATGCCCAACATAAGACAAATGACGTTGGCCAGATACACCACCTGGGTGACCAGGTCGGACTCATCGCCTTCGGGCGGGGCGTGATGAAAACGGATGGCGTGGACGATTTCTTTGGGAAAGCCCCACAGTTCCCCCATACGAGCCCCGATTTCCGCATGATCCAGCCCCAGGACTTCCTGCTCGGCTTCTGTGAAGGAATAGCCTTTCTCCCCCACCAGGGCGAACATCTGGTTGAAATACTCATCCACAACAGCGTCCAGGATGGTCTTGCCCACGTCGTGGAGCAGGCCTGCGGTGAAAACCGCGCCTTCATCCACGCCCGGAAATCGTTTGGAGATGATCCGGGAAATGATGGCGGTGGATATGGCGTGCTTCCACAAATCGTGCTTGGACAGGGCGTATCCTTCCATGGCGTTTTTGTAGTACTTGACCACGGTTCCGGTCAGAATGATTTCCTTAAGCTGCTTGTTGCCCAGCCTGATAACCGCCTCCCGAAGGGAGCTCACCTTGCCGGGAAGGCCGAAATAGGCCGAGTTGCAGACCTTAAGCACGTTGGCCGTAATCGCCTGATCGTACTGGACCACCTGGACCACATCCATGGCCGAGGAGTCCGGCGAGTCCAAAAGGGCCAGGGCCTGGGCGACCACTGTTGGAAACGGAGGCAATTGCTCCAAATCTTTGAGTATGGATTCTATGTCCATTATAGCAGCCCCTCCCCCTTGCCGGAGACTTTCATGTTCAGTTCTCCGGTCCCGATATTGAGGCGAATGGTGCGGTTGACCATGCCGCCTACGTCTTCCGCCGCGACCATGACCTTGTTGCGCCAAAACATTTTGCGCAACGCGGCGTAATTGCGTTTACCGATATTAAAAAAACCGGATTCGTCCATGAGTTGGGCGCCTCCGGCTACCTTGACGATCATGCGCTGCTTTTGGGCGCCCAGCTTGTAGCAGGCCTTGAATAAGGCCGGGATGCCTGTGTCAGCAAACATGGCCGGATTGGCCTTGGCCTTTTCCTGGGCGATGCTGGAGTCGGGAAGCATATAATGCAGCATGCCCCCCACCCGGACCTCCGGGTCCCAAACCGCCAAACCAATGCAAGATCCCAAGGAGTACGTCACCAAGGTGACATCCGGGTTATTGCTCACCTTGAGATCGGAGATATCCACGGTAATATTCAAATCAGCACCCCGATGATTACTGCTTCCTTTTGGACCGCAAGGCCTCCCTTTGAACCCGGAAGGCGTAAGCCATGATTTCCTCGGTCGTCTGGCCGTCGAACTCATACAGGTTGGCGGCCACCTCGTACTGCTTCGCCCCCTGATCGTATATGGGGATCACCCGGGTCACCGTGCCGAGGATGTCCAGACAGACAATGGGATAGCGGCTCACTACAAAGCGCATTTCAAGATGCTGGCCTTCCTCCAAGGGGCGGCCGGTGCGAAACTTGATCCCGGAAGAGCTGATGTCAATGCCGGATCCCACCTCCATGCCGTTGCGGGATTTGTCTCCCAAAAGGCCCAAAATGCGATCCAGCTTGTCCTCCAAATGGAGCAGGAACCGGACCAGGTTGGGATCCACGGAGGATTCCCCGGCCTTTTTGGCATCCTCAAAGTTTTCCGAAATCAGGCCTCGACTCACGCTTTCACTCCAGTTTTCCTTTTCCTGGTACTGGGCCTGAAACTCGTCTTCGGTTAAGGTGCGAAACGTCACGTTTCCTTTAAAAGGAACGCGCACATAGTCTCTTTTTTCGGATGCTTCGATATTGTTCATGGCAATCCTTCTCCTGATTATGCAGTGTCATAACCATGGAAGCAACAAGCGTGCCATTAGTGAAAGCATGAACAATGAATGGGATTGGAGTACGGAGCAGGGAAAAACATGAGAGCTCCGAGAAAGGAACTCCATGAATAACAATCTGTTTTAATGGGAAATTTGATTTAAACAAAAAAGCAGTTGCAGGGCGCTTGCCGCCTTGCCCCGGGCCGCCAGGCTAAGAAAGGCTTGGGCGACAGCGGGATGGAATGGAGCGCCTGCACTTTTTTTGACGATATTGCGGGAGGCTCATGTTTTTCGCGGTTCATGTTTTCCGAACTCGTTCCATTGTTTTGGAGACATCCTCTTGTTAATGAGAAACGGTTTTGGAAAACAGATTAAGGACGACTACTCCCGCCACTATCAATGAAAGACCTAGTATTGCAGGGAGATCCAATGCCTGACCGAAAAAAATCCAGGCGATAAGCGCAATGAGCGCAACGCCGCTGCCGGCCCAGACCGCATAAGCCACCCCAATAGGTATGGTTTTCAAAGTAAGCGATAAAAAGTAAAAGGCCGACATATAACCTACAGTAACGATAACCGATGGCCACAACCGTGAAAATCCTTCCGAAGATTTTAGGGCCGATGTAGCGATCACCTCACTGACAATAGCGATCGCCAGAAATATCCATTGATACATTGTTTGGTCCTTATGTAGGGTAAGGGGCGGCCTTGCCAAACCGGCCATTCTTCAACCTTGCCGTATTTCTATTCGAATGTCAAAGGCTACGCCCAATACAGGGATCGGTGAAGAGCCTGATACCAAGTCGATTTCAAGCAAGCAATTTTATTCCAGGGCGAGTCTAATAATGACGCTGGGTCCCGGCTTGCGGGCCGATCCTGAAAAGCGGGTCGCCCTTGCCGGGATGACGATTTTTTGAGGCCGACGAAAGTACGGTGGGTGCATGAGATTTCCGGGGACATGAACTTATCTCACCGACAGTCATACAATTCACCGGGCAAAAGTTATGAATCTTAAAATCAAAGCAGGATGAGAAAAGCATGGTCGCAAATGCCGTTCTTTTTCCAGTAGGCGTGCAAAAAAAACAATCCGTTACAAAATGAAATGCCGGCCGTGCTGTTGATAGGGGATTTTGTAGAATAACTATAAGGAGCTTGATACCTTGCCCTGGGCCGCCAGGTCCAGAAAGGCTTCGGCGACGACCGGGTCGAATTGAGCGCCTGCATTTTTTCTGATGATTTCACAGGCCGCGGCGTCATCCACCTTTTTCCGGTAGGCCCTGTCGGAAGTCAAGGCGTCAAAAGCATCGGCCACTGACATTATGCGGGATAAAAACGGGATATCCTCCCCGCCGACTTTGTTGGGATAGCCCTGGCCGTCCCACCTTTCGTGGTGGTGGAGAATGACCTGGGTTTCTTCTTTTAGCAGGCCCATGTGTCCGACGATATTGGCGCCGATTTCAGGATGGGTTTTGATGATGCGGAATTCTTCCTCGTCCAGTTGGGCTTGTTTAAGCAGTATCTTGTCCCGCACGCCGATTTTTCCGATGTCATGGAGCTTGCCTGAAAAATCCAGGAGGTCCAATTCCCTTGCCGAGCATCCCAGGTGTTCGCCTATGATGCAGGATATGTCGGCAACGCGGGCGGAATGCTGCTTGGTGTATGGATCGCGGGCTTCGATGGCTTCCACGAAGGCGTACAAGGTGGAAAACAGATTCTGGCAGAGGTTTTCGTACAAGGCGGTGTTTTCCACAACCAGAGCCGCCCGCTTGCCCAGAAAGGACAGGTAGTGCAGATCCTGTTCGGAAAATCCGTTCCCCGGCCCGGCCTTGCATACGGTGATGGCCCCCAGGGGTTTGTCCTTGATGTTGAAAGGAATGGAAACCGCTGCATGCAAAGGCGTGATCAAGCCGCTGGCCGGGTCTTTCCCCCAGATCGCCGGCCCGGCCTTGTCCAGGGATTGCTTGGCCAAAGCGTCCAGAAAGTCCGGGACGTCCTCATTGTCCAACTCCTCCGTCACAGCGTGGTGGGCCAGGGGGTACAGGCTTCCCGTGGAGTCGTCCAGCAATTGAAAGTAGCAAAGGTGTCCGCCGCTGATTTCGCAGGAAATGTTGGTCAACTGGTCGAAAAGCTCTCCGCTGTTTTTCTTCCAGTCAACCTTGCGGAGGATGAAGTTTAACTTCTCCATCTCCTCCACGGTGGCGGCCAGTTCCATATTGATTTTCTCCAGCTCTTTTTTCCGGGCGTGCTGGCTTTTCAAGAGAAGGTTTTCCACCATAATCTCTTTTTGAGCCATGACCTTTTCGATGATAAAATCCACGTCGCGGATTTTAAAAGGCTTGACGATGAAGTCGGAAACCCCGGTTTGCAGGGCCATGATGGTGCTTTCCATGGAGGGATAAGCCGTCATGACCACGATGGGGATGGTGTTATCCATCTCCAGGATGCGTTTGGAAAGGGCGATGCCGTCCATACCGGGCATGGCCAGGTCGGTGAATAGAAAATCGGGTTGTTCCTTGGAGAAGACATCCAGGGCCGAAGGCCCATCGGAAGCAGTGACTATGCTGTATTGGTCGCTGTGTTCAAAATACGTCTTGAAAACGTTCAGAACGCCGGGATCGTCGTCCACGGCGAGGATTTTCAAGTAGTCATGCATGCTCATCAATGCCTTTAAGGATTTCGCTTTTCAGGGCGACGAATTCCTTTTCACTCAGAAGGCCTTCCTTGCGCCACCGGGTGAGGTTTTCCAGGCGTTCGTATTGATTGGCCTGGTCCCTGGCGGATTCCATAAGGTGGAGTCCGGGCAAATGGGTGGCGAAAAAGTTAATGCTTCCCGAGTTTTCAACGATTTCGGAAGATTCCTTAATGCCGGGAGATTCCTGGGATTCATCCTGTTTGACCAGTTCCCGGTACGCCTCCTTCAGCTTCCACATTAAGTGCTTGTTTTCGCGAACCAGACTGATTTTATCAGCCGCGTTGTTGAAACAGATCTCCATCTCCTGGAGCTTGAAAGGTTTCCGGATATAGTTGTAGGCCCCTTCCTTGATCGCCTCAATGGCGCTCTCCAGGGTGCCGTGTCCGGTCACAATAATAACCACGACGTCGGGGTTGGACTCCTTGGCGCGGCTCAACACCTCCAAACCGTCCACGTCAGGCATCATGAGGTCTGTGATGACAATATCGGCCGGTCTGTCCCCAATGGCTTCCACGGCTTTGCGGCTGTCCGTGAAGGTTTCCACCTCCACATTATCCCGCCCCACCAGTTCCGCCAAAAGAGCTCCAACAGCCCGGTCGTCATCAACAATGACGCATCGAATGCTCTGGTCCCCAAAATCCGTGATCATCTTGCAAGGCCTCCCTAAGTCCAAGGATCGGTTCGTTAAAATGCTATCGTGTCCTTTGTACACAAAAAACCGTCCTTATTCCAGCACTACTTTTTCGCAAACTGAAAGCCGGATCCACAACCGGCCCCTGAAAAGTTCGGAAAACCAGTATGCAATTGGGAATGAGCCTGATTTTTCAGGCTTTGGCGTCAAACAAGATTCCCACCAACTCTTCCATCTTGGACATCAGGTCCAAAATGCGCTCAGACGGAATCTCCCGGATAACCTCGTCCGTGTCCTTATCGACGACGGTGACGGTCATACGGCCGGTTCCTTCGTGAACCCCGTACTCAAACCCGATATTCGACATGGAAGCATTTTCGGCGGTGTGCGCCTTTAAAACCTCCAGCATATCTTTAAGCAAATCCTTATTAGGCTCTTCAGTATCGTTTTGAGCCATTTCCGGCGGCGCTTCCCTGACAGGAACCGGTTCTTCCTGCTTCCTGGAGACTTCCCTCACAGGAGGGGGAGCGGTTCCGACTTGCAGCCCGCGTTCGGCCTGCAAGACTTCCTTCCTTGGAGTAACCGCTTCCAGAATCATGATATAATCCTCCTTCCCGACCGACAGGCGAAGGGACGAGCCATACAAAGCCTCATCCCACTTGCGAGTCCACAAATCGTGCAGCCCGCGGTCCGTTATTAAACCTGTATCCCCTGGACATTTTACGTTTTTCCTGCATGTCCAGGATCCCGGACTTGGCCGCGTCGTATCTCGCCCTCACCCGGGACAGGCATTTTTGTTCGTCCGCTATTAGCAGCGAGACGATCTCTTCAATATGCTTGATGGATTCTTCTACTCTTTCCTGATCCTTTTCGGACAGGCAGTCCATGCGAAGAACAAACATGGCCTGTTCAATTTTTTTATCCAGGATGTTGACTCGTTTTATCACTTCCCGGCGTTTTTTTATGCCCACGGGAACTTTGGAGAAGTCCTCCTCGTCCAGCGCACTGTTGATTTCGTGGGTGGCCTCGGAGTATTTCCCCAAAAGCCCGGCTTTTTGCTCCGTCAGATTGCAGAACTCATCCGGAGACGAAGGCGCCGCGAGGTCTTTACCGCATCGGGAATTATTTGGCGTATGCATCATGGTCCCCTCGCTTTCTATGCGTGAAGGAGTTGTTTATGCGCAAACCAGGGACGCCGGCTTTCTCTGCCAGGCGGGAGTATGCTCCGGCAAAGCTCCGGCCCGGGACTCGCCGTAGAAGATTTCCTTCCAGGCGGAGCCCAGTTCTTCCAGGATGGTGATGGCTTCGTCAAAAGCAGTCAAATCCCTGTGGATGTCCCCCTCGGTGAGACGCCTGACAACGTAGTCGTAGATAGCCTTCAGGTTCTTGGCGATATCTCCGCCCTTTTCCATGTCCAGGGCGCTGTTCAACTCCCCGATGATCAACATGGCTTTGGAAAGGGCCGCTGATTTGGCTTCGTAGTTGTGCTCCAGGTAGCGTTCCTTGGCCATTTTCAGGTTGAAAATAGCGCCGTCGTAGCACATGATTACAAGCTTTTTAGGATCGGCGGTTTCTACATTGGTCTTTTTGTATGCGCCTATGTTATTCCCGTACATCGGTCACTCCTTCTTTCCACATTGTTGGGCTTGGCCCTATATGATTGTCACCTGTATACCTTATCGGCCCCCCGCCCGTATTTCTTTAGCATTCAGCCCAACCGGGCGGCCTGTTAGTTTTAACGAGACAAAGAGCTTAATTGCGAGGTCAGCCAGTCGCCCTGGTTCTGTATTTCAGAAAGAGCCAGCTCCATGGCGATGAACCGATTGATCATGGTCTGCATCCTGGCGGTCAAACGCGTTTCCATTTTTTCGATTCTCTCGTCGTAGCTGTCTATTCTGTCTTCCAATGACTCGGTTTTGGCGGTCAAATAGCCGTCCACATCGTCGGTGATTGAAAACAAGGTTCTATTGAACAGCTCCGCAATGCCCAGGGTGAGCTTGATGTTGCCGACCTCAACGCCGCTGTCCGTTCCCGTGTATTTGATCACCAGGCCGTCCACATTGGGTTCGTCTTCATCGCCGGTAAGCACCTGGCCCTTGCCCGAGGCCGACTCCCCGTTAATGGTTCCGGCCACGTCCTGGCCGTTATCCACGGTCTGATCGCCCGTCCAGAACAGGTCTGCGGTCTCGCTGATTTCAAAGGTGTTGCCGCTGCCGTAGTAGTCATGGGTGATGACCAGCTCGTTGGAAGCGGAAACCGACGCCGTGACTTCCAGGGCGTAGCGGCCCGTGGTTCCGCCGTCGTTGGTGGATTCCACCGTGCCGAAATCCAAGCCCCTGCCCACGGGCTCCTCAATAGTCAAGGACAGGTTGCTGTTGCCGGAAGTCCGGTCCGTGACGACTATGCGGCCTTCGCTGTCCACGCCTGCGTTGACTTCGTCTCCGAACACGGATTCTATCTCCGCCAAAAAGTCCTGGAGGGTGTCCGTGGTGACGTCGCTGATGGTGTAGGATCCCTGGACCGTGCTGCCGCCCCGGGAGGTTCCGGAAAAATTGATGGTGTCTCCGTCCACCATAGAGGCCCCGTCAATGGAGTCCCAGGTCAGGGAGGAAGAAGCAGGCAGTCCTCCCGATAAGACGGCGTTTCCTGAGGCCAGGGTCTGGGTGTATTCCGTGTCGAAATCCGTATTCAGGGCATTGACCGCGTCGGACAAGGTCATGGTGGAAGTCAAATCCACGGTGGAAACTTTGTCTCCGTCCGTCACCGTAATGGTTTCGTCGGCGCCCAAAGCTCCCGCATAGGAGTTTTCGCTCGTCGCCGTGCTTTGGGTGGCGGCCTGGGTGATGAATACGGCGTAATCCCCGGAATTGGCGTTTCTGTCGGAGGTCACATAGGTCAGGGAGCCTGTATCCGTGGTTCCCCGGGCTACGAAAAGATCCCTGATTTCATTGAAGTTGGTCTCCAGGTATCCCCGAAGCTCCCCTTCGTCGATGCTCAACTGGCCTTCCGTGTCCACGCTGATGCCCACCAGGCCCAGGGTGGAGTATTCGCTGTTTACGCCCCAGACCGACTCAATCAGAACCGAGGTCAGGTTCCGTTTGATGGAGGACAGGGTGCCGTCTCCAAAAAGCGGTCCGCCGGTTGTGTCGTTTTCCTCATCGTAGGTCTGTTGGTCCGTGATGAAGGCGGCCACGTCGTTGTATGCGCCCACCATGTTTTCGATTTTGGAGATGATGGAGTCGTAGTCATGCCCTATGGTCAGGGAGATGGTGGTGTCGGTATCGGCCTTCTTCAAATCGATGGTGACCCCGGCGAGCACGTCGTCGATGATATTATCGGAGCTGTTCACGGTCACGCCGTCGATGCTGACTTCGGCGTCCGATCCGGCCACAAGCTGCCGCTCCCGCACCGTATCCAAAGCGGAAAAGGCGCCAAAATCCAGGGTCGAGTTTCCGTCCGCGAGATTGCTTGCCAGGCTGACGCTCAGGGAGCTGGCGCCGGAGATCTGGTCCGCCACTTCAATCTTTCCGTCAGACGTGATGTATGCGTTTACGTCTCCAAAGGCGGATTCCACGGAGTCCAAAAAATCCTGGACCGTGGAGGAGGCGGTGATGGTGAAGCTGGTGTTGACCGCACCGCCTGAATGATCCGTGCCCGTGATGTCAATGGAGTCTCCGGCCGTAAAGGTGTTGTACCCGTCAATGTCGCTCAAAAGGGTGGAAGCGGTGATCACCGAGCCTTCCGAGGTCATGGCGTTGGCGCTGGTGGTTCCGGTCACGCTGGAAACGCCTTTTTGAAGAACCCCTATGGTTTCCAGAATATTCTGATCGTCCGTAAAGGTCTGGGTCCCGTCGATCTGCAGCCGGTACAGATTGTTTCCGTCATCGTCGGTCTGGCTGACGATGGAGGCGGAGACCCCGGCGATCCCTGCACTGTTGATCTTGTTCTTGATGGATTCCAGGGAGTCCGAGGACAGGTCGATGGCCACGGCGGTCCCGGCGATGGTCACGCTGCCCGACTGATTGGCTGAAAGGCCGAAAATGCTTTTAATCGCCTGAGTGGAGCTGTCGAACTGATCCGATTGGGCGCCGCCGGTGATGGATGTTTTCACGCTGGAGACCGAATCCACGAATCCGAATTTCTCAATAAGGTCCGAGGCGGAGCCGTTGGCGATGCCCATGCCGTCCTCGCCCGTGGCCTCGCTGGTAATGACCAGGCGGGTGTCATTGGTTCCGTAGCTGACGATGCTGGCGGTGATCCCAGAGGGGTCGGAGCCGGAGTTGGCGTTGTTGATTTTATCGCGCACGTCTTTCAGGGTGTCGGAAGCCGTGATGCTGACCACCTTGCCGTTCAGCAGGATTTCCCCTTCGTAGCCGGAGCCAAGGGCTGTACTGGAGTCCGTAAAGGAGGTGGAGGACAGCTTCTGCGCGGTGGCGAGCTTCTCCACTTTGATGTTGTATGTGCCGGACAAAGCAGTAGACGACGTGGAAACGGAAACCAGGTCTTCGGCGTCCACTGTGCTGGAATCCGTGGACATGGTGGAGGAGTAGTCATAAAAGTCGTCTGCTTTCGTAAGGTTTTCAGCGGCGGTTTTTAACGCCAGAAGCCGGGTGTTGAGGGAGCGCCATTCGCTGAGCTCATTCGACACTTGCGACTGTTTCTTCGTCATAAGATCGACCGTGCCGTGCTCCACTTCCATGAGCTGATCGACCATAGAGCGCCAATCAAATCCGCTGGCAAGGCCTGAAACTGAAGTTGTGCTGGACATTATCCGACCCTCCTCCATTGAGAATCCGGGTTATTTCTTGGTCATGATCCGGGGGAGGGAAAAAATTTCCCAGCATCCCCGAATTAAGGGTGTAAGCCTATATGTCCTATCGGAAAATATTGCCGATTTCTTAAGGCTTTTTAAGGGTTTTGCAAGAAGCGGGCCGCAACGAAAAAAGCCCGCCCCCTGAGGATTTACGGGGGCGGGCCGGTTTGTCGAAGCTCTGGATCAGATTATCCGATGAGCTGAAGCACTGTCTGGGGGGCCGAGTTCGCCTGGGCGAGCATGGCTGTACCGGACTGCATCAGGATCTGATTTTTGGTGAACGAGGTCATTTCCGCGGCCATATCCACATCCTGGATGACGGACATTGCAGCAGTGTTGTTCTCGATGGCGATGTTCAGGTTGGCGAATGTGTAGTCCAGCCTGTTCTGGATAGCGCCGATGTCGGCCCGGGAGGCGTTCAGGGCGTCCATGGCATTATCTATCAAGTCCATGGAAGACTGGGCGTCAGCCATAGAGTCCAGAGCCACGCCAACCACGGACAAGCCCGTGGAATCCACGGAATCCAGTTGAAAATTGATACGATAGTCTCCGCTGTTCTGCTCACCAA